>NZ_JBYSXD010000004.1:49019-184278 GCF_058781865.1 Arthrobacter sp. FW306-1B-F12A | reverse complement strand
ACGATCAGGCAGCTGGGAAGTCAACCCGCTAAGGATGTGTGAGGTCTCTTCTCCTGCAGCCACGTCCAACCTCTCTTCATTGAATGTCTGGGCGCTTGCACTGTGGTGCGCGCTGAACCGTGCATAGAAATTTCGTATTGTGAGAATAAAATTCTGTAATTCGAGATTAGCCATGCGTTCGTCAAGCGTCAATCTCGTCCCGCGGAGACTAGCGCCCATGGGGTCCCGCGGCGCCCACGCTGCCGTTTGTGACCGCCGTCGGGAGCTTGGCCCTTGACCAAAGGTGACCTAGCTCATACAGTTATTTCACTATTCAATAACTAGATTCCACGATGCGAAAAACTTCAACTCCTCTCACAGCGTCTCGGAAGCCTAGTTGCAGCACCACAAAGAAGTGGAGATCCACGATGCAATCGACTCCCCCAGTCGGCGTCACAACGGCTCCGGAGCAGACCATCCTGCCAGGCAGTTCGGTCCATCCGTCAGTAGGAAATGAAACCCTGTGCGATGTAGCGTCCGTCGCAGCGGGCCGAGACATCAGCCCCACCCTCTACAACCTCGACCTCGCCCCTACCAAGAAGGAGGGTAGGCGCTGGACCAGCTACAGCATCTTCACCCTCTGGGCCAACGACGTCCACAGCCTTGGCAACTACGCTTTTGCGATCGGCCTCTTTTCCCTTGGCCTGGGCGGGTGGCAAATCCTCGTGGCCCTGGGCATCGGCGCCGTCTTGCTGTTCACCCTCTTGACCTTCTCCGGTTTCATGGGCCAGAAGACCGGTGTTCCCTTCCCGGTCATGAGCCGGATCAGCTTCGGTATCCGGGGCGCCCAGCTGGCCAGCCTTGTCCGCGGGGCCGTGGCCATCGCCTGGTTCGGAATCCAGACGTACCTTGCCTCCGTGGTGCTCCGCGTCATGCTTGTCGCCATGTTCCCCGGGCTCAAGGACATGGACGCCAACTCGATCCTCGGCCTGTCCACCCTTGGTTGGATCGCTTTCGTATCGCTCTGGATTGTCCAGTTGGTCATCGTCAGCTTCGGTATGGAAATGATCCGAAAGTACGAGGCCTTCGCAGGCCCCATCATTCTCGCCACCATGCTGGCCATTGCCATCTGGGTCTTCGTTGAGGCCGGGGGTGCCATCCAGTGGTCCGGCATCAAGGGCCTCGAAGGCGGCGAGATGTGGCGCACGATCTTTGCCGGCGGCGCCCTCTGGGTCTCCATCTACGGCACGTTCGTCTTGAACTTCTGTGACTTCACCCGCTCCTCGGTGTCCAAGAAGTCGATTGTCCGTGGCAACTTCTGGGGCATCCCCATCAACATGCTCCTCTTCGGCGCAATCGTGGTGATCATGGCCGGCGGCCAGTACAAGATCAACGGCAAGATCATTGAAAGCCCCTCGGACATCGTGCAGAGCATCCCCAACACGCTCTTCCTGGTCCTGGCTTGCCTCGCTTTGCTGATCCTGACCATCGCGGTCAACCTGATGGCGAACTTCGTGGCACCCGTCTACGCCCTGACCAACCTCTTCCCCAAGCACCTGAACTTCCGCAAGGCAGCCTGGGTCAGCGGTACCATCGGCCTGATCATCCTGCCGTGGAACCTCTACAACAACCCCCTCGTGATCGTGTACTTCCTGGGCGGACTCGGCGCGCTGCTCGGCCCGCTGTTCGGCGTCGTCATGGCCGACTACTGGCTTCTGCGCCGCGGCAAGGTCAACGTCCTCGATCTCTACACGGACCACCCTTCGGGCACCTACTTCTACAAGCGAGGCGTCAACCCCAGGGCGATCGCCGCCATGGTTCCGGCCGCCGTCGTCGCTATCCTTATCGCGTTCGTTCCCGCACTGGAGGCCGCGGCACCGTTCGCCTGGTTCTTCGGCGCAGGCATCGGGGCGTTGTGCTACTACTTGTTCGCGGACAAGAAGCAGCAGCACACCGACGTCTCCGGCGAGCCGATCGCCGTCGTCAGCAACCACTAATATTCAACTCACTCGCAGTTGTTGTCGTTTTCGCCCGTCAAAATGACAACAACTGCGTGGGCCCACACCGTCAGGGTTCCCTGGCCGAGCTTGCGAGGCGAGGGTGGCGGTGGGGATTAGTTGGGCTATCCAGGAGGAACACATGCGCATCCTCGTCGCAAACGTCAACACCACCCAATCCATGACCGACTCCATCGCAGCCCAGGCGCGAAGCGTCGCGGCTCCCGGAACCGAGATCATCGGCATCACCCCGCGGTTCGGCGCCGATTCGTGCGAAGGGAACTTTGAAAGCTACCTCGCGGCCATCGCCGTGATGGACCGCGTGGTCAACTACCCCGAACCGTTCGACGCCGTCATCCAGGCCGGCTACGGCGAGCACGGCCGCGAGGGACTCCAGGAGCTCCTCGACGTTCCGGTGGTCGACATCACCGAGGCCGCGGCCAGCACCGCGATGTTCCTCGGGCACAAATACTCCGTGGTCACCACGTTGGACCGCGCGGTCCCGCTCATCGAGGACCGCCTCAAGCTTGCTGGCCTCGACGACCGCTGTGCATCCGTCCGCGCGAGCGGCATGGCAGTGCTGGAACTCGAGGAGTACCCGGAACGCGCAGTCGAGGCCATCGTGGAACAGGCCGAACGAGCCGTGCGTGACGACAAGGCCGAGGTCATCGTCCTCGGCTGCGGCGGCATGGCAGGACTCGACGAACAGATCCGCCAACGCTGCGGCGTTCCGGTGGTGGACGGCGTGGCCGCAGCCGTGACCATCGCCGAATCGCTCGTCCGCCTGGGACTGTCCACGTCCAAGGTCCGGACCTACGCCACACCGCGCCCCAAGACCGTCATAGGCTGGCCCCTGACCACAACGGACACGACGACGGCGGATGCTCCCGCCGCGCACTAGCCCGACAAACAGGAGAACCGCGTGAGCGAAACCATCCCCACCCGGCCCCGGGTGGCCGTCGTCACCGGAGCCGGCTCCGGGATCGGGCGGGCAGTTGCCCGGCTTCTGTTGGCGGAGGGCTACAGCGTTGCCCTCGCCGGCCGGCGGGAAGCGCAGCTTCTCGAGACTGCCAACGGCCACCCCGAGGCGCTTGCGGTGCCGTGCGATGTGACAGTGCCCGACGACGTCGCGCGCCTTTTCGAGGCGACCCGCCGGCGTTGGGGGAGGGTTGATGTCCTGTTCAATAACGCCGGCATCTTCGGCCCTTCCGGGGGTGTGGACGAGATCAGCGTGGCCGATTGGAATGCCACGTTGTCCGTGAATGTCACCGGATCCATGCTGTGCGCAGCGGAGGCCGTCCGGACGATGAAGGCGCAGGAGCCGCAAGGCGGACGCATCATCAACAACGGCTCCATCTCCGCCCATTCGCCGCGGCCATTGTCCGTCGCGTACACCGTGAGCAAGCACGCCATGAGCGGCCTGACCAAGAGCATCGAGCTGGACGGGCGTCCGTATGGCATTACGTGCGGGCAGATCGATATCGGCAACACACGCACGGAGATCATGGACACCATCGGCGTGGGCTCGGGGGCACTCCAGGCCGATGGAAGCAGGCGCGTGGAGCCGATGTTTCCTGTGGGGGACGCTGCCCGCGCGGTGCTCATGATGGCGAACATGCCGGCGTCGGCCAATGTCGGCTCCGTGGTGGTGACCGCTGCGGGAATGCCGTTCGTGGGCCGCGGCTAGAAAATCGACCAGCCCGTGCGGGTGGTGAACTCATCGAGGGCGGCAACGCCCGCGAGTGAATTCCCGGATCGTCCCAGGCCGGGGCTCCAGACGCAGATGGTGCATTTGTTGGGTACCACTGCCACAATGCCGCCACCCACTCCGCTCTTTCCAGGGAGTCCTACGCGGTAGGCGAATTCGCCGGCGGCGTCGTAGGTGCCGCACGTGAGCATCACGGCGTTGATTCTCTTGGTCTGGGACGGGGACAGCAGCGGTGTGCCGTTCCCGAGCAGCCCGTTGTTGGCCAGGAACCTGCTCGCCAGGGCCAAGTCGGTGCAGCTCATTTTCAGGGCGCACTGGCTGATGTAAGCCTCGAGGACCGATTCCACGGGGTTTTCCAGGTTCCCGTAGCTGGCCAGGAAGTGTGCCAGCGAGGCATTGCGGTGGCTGTTGGCTGCCTCCGACGCTGCCACTTCGGGGTCCGTATCGACGGAGTTGTTACCGCATTCTTGGCGGAGCAATTCCCGGACGGGAGATGGCGAGCTGCCCGCGATGCTGAGCAGCCTGTCCGTGACAACAAGGGCGCCGGCGTTGATGAACGGATTCCGCGGAATTCCGTCCTCATGTTCCAGCTGCACCAAGGAATTGAATGGATTGCCTGAAGGCTCCCTGAACACGCGCTTCCAGATCCGGTCGCCATCGCCAGCGAGCACGAGGGCGAGGGCGTAGACCTTCGAAATGCTTTGGATGGAGAAGGGCACGTCGGCGTCTCCGGAGGAGAACACGTCGCCGTTGGCGGTTGCCATGGAAATGCCGAATTGCTTGGCATCCACCGCGGCCAGGCTCGGGATGTAGTCGGCAGGTGCTCCTTGGCCGAGCAAGGGCCGGACCGTGCCGACAATGTCGTCAAGGAGATTCTGGAGGTCCATGCTACTCAGTTCCGTCCTTCGGAGTGGGTCCACAGCCTGAGCTGAAGATGTGCGAGCAGCCGTTGCTCTGCGGACTGGAGGTCGATGCCCGCCACTTCGCACGCACGCCTCAGGCGGTAATGCACCGTATTCCGGTGGACGGCCAGTTCCTCTGCGCACCGGTTCACATCGCCGAAGAATTCAAGGTAGGTCAACAGCGTTGTGGCGAACTCGGGGTATCGCTTGCACAACAGGGTGATGCCCTGGTGCCGAAGGTCGGTCCTTGACGCCAGAAGCTCCAGCAGTTCCTTCGTCAAAACAGTTGTTTCCACGTCGGCGTAGGACGCCACATGGATTGAGGGTGTGCTTTTCAGGACCTTCAGTACACTGCGGACATGCTCCAGGGTGCCATGCAATGCGTCGAGGCGTTCGACGACGGGTCCGACGGCGGCCTGCACCTGGCAGTGCAGGTGGACCCTTGCATCCCGGACAATGAGGTTGATGAGGCGGTTGATGGCCGGCGGGGACTTCACTGGGTCAAGATCGGGAAGAATCATGGCTATTTCCAGGCCGATGGCTCCCACCACAGCACCTGGTCGGTAGGCCGCCGCATGGATCGAAGCCACATTCGCCAACTCGCCGCGCCGCAGTTGCAGGCCCGCCGCGGACTCGTCGTCGCCTTTGGCGGAAATCAGGACGAGGGCCGCCGGCTTGGATGGATCGATGCCCGCGGACTGTGCCTGGGAGTGGATCTGCGGAGTGCCGCTGAGCAGGCTGGAGATCCTGTCGCGCCGCAGTGCCTGGGACTGTTCGTTGCGGTGCCGGACCAGTTCTATCGCCGCGTGCCGTGCAGCTCCGACCATGAGCTTGTCCGTGTTGGGAGCGAGGGGTTCCTTCCCTTCTTGAAGCCAGATGTACCCCAGGATCCTGTTGCCCGCGTGGATCCCGATGGCCACCCGTTCCCGTAGGCCTTCCGTCGGGTTGGCTTCCATGTGGATGGGAGCTTCGGCCGCTTGCAGGTGCTTATAGACCCCGGACTCTTTCAACAGTTTTTGGTAGCGTTCGGGTCCACGTCGGGCCAGGATGGAGAGCCTGCGGAGTTCATCGACGTCGTTGGAGGCCGGTGAATACGCCAGGACGCGGTTTGCGGGATCCTCAATGACGACGTGGCCGTTGGTCAGGGTGGCGGTGGTCTGGGCGATGGCAAAAAGATCCCGGTGGATGATCGTGGACGCGTCCGTGGAAAGTGCTGGCTCTTGGATGCGGTCCTTGGCGATACTCTCCAGCGTGCCCCAGCTCATTGCGGGGGACACGGCAATCAGGCCGATTCCGGTGGGAAGCAGCATTTCCCGGACGGCGTCCAGTTCCTCCTCGCTTCCTTTGACCGCGACGGCGGCGGGGTAGTCCGGAATCAGCTTCCGGATGCTCGGCAATGCCGCGCGACCCCGGACTCCGATCAGCAAGACCAAGCTCCCGCGTTGGACGGCCGCCTCGTCCTCGGCGTCCACGATCACGGTTTCACGAACCATGCCATTGTCCATTCCGGGAGGAACCAGCAGCTGCCCGTTGTCGACGCCGATGTCTTCAAGTATGTCGCTGAGCATGGCGCCAATGACATGCTCGGCAGATTCAAGGGGTGCCACCCGTATTCACTTCCTCTAAGCGGCTTAGCCGCGCTCACAGCCATGAACATTACTCGCACTCAGGCGGAACGGAGTTGTTATTCGCGCACAACGGGGATCCCGCGAATTTAGCTGGCCAGACAGTTCCTTCCCTTCCGCTGGAACCTAGAGTTGTTTTCCGTCCCCCCGCTGACGATCCAGCAGTGCAGCTGTGATCCAACACTCAAGCCGGGGGACAAGTTCTGGAGCATGCAGCCGCACCCGCGGAACCGGAGTCAAAGGAGACCCCTGGAATGAAACGCACACTGAACTCGCCTGCGCCAAGCCCGATCGCCGGGGCTCGGATTGCCGGGCTTGATCCCGCTGATTCGCTGGAAAACAACCGGGAGCTTCTTGGCGACCGTTCAACCTCGGCGCAGGACTTTTCGAGCGAGGAGGCCGGGTACCACAAGACGCTCAAGCCGCGGCAGATCCAAATGATAGCCATCGGTGGAGCGATCGGAACGGGCCTTTTCATGGGGCAGGTGGCCGATTGAACGGTTCCGGCCCAGCCTTGATCTTCGTCTACGCCCTTTGCGGGTTCTTTGCGTTCCTGATTCTGCGCGCCCTCGGCGAACTGGTTCTCCACAGGCCATCCTCGGGTTCGTTCGTGTCCTATGCCAGGGAGTTCTATGGCGAGAAGATGGCCTATGCGGCCGGCTGGCTCTACTTCCTCAACTGGGCCATGACGTCGATTGTCGATGTCACTGCCGTGGCGCTTTACGTCAAGTTCTGGGGACAATTCTGGGAGCCGCTGCAAACAATCCCGCAATGGCTTATCGCCCTTTGCGCCCTTGTCATTGTGCTGGCCCTGAACCTCGTCTCCGTGAAGATCTTCGGCGAGATGGAATTCTGGTTCGCCCTGATCAAGGTGACCGCGCTGGTAGCCTTCCTCGTCGTCGGGGTCTGCTTCATCGTCTTTGGTGGGAAGACCGACATCGGCGTTCCAGGGCTGGGCGTGATCCTGGACCACGGCGGAGCTTTCCCGACCGGCGCCGTAGCGCCCTTGCTGGCGATCAGCGGCGTCGTGTTCGCGTATGCCGCGATTGAACTTGTTGGTACGGCTGCAGGCGAAACTGCCAATCCGGAAAGGGTGATGCCCAAGGCTGTCAACACGGTCGTCTTCCGGATTGCGCTCTTCTATGTCGGTTCCGTGGTGCTGCTCTCGCTGCTCTTGCCGTTCACGGCGTACAAATCCGGCGAATCGCCCTTCGTCACCTTCTTTTCCCATCTCGGAGATCCCCATGCCGCGGCCGTTTCGGCATCGGTGATGAACTTCGTTGTCCTGACAGCCGCCTTGTCGAGCCTCAACGCCGGCCTCTATTCCACGGGCCGGATCTTGCGGTCGATGGCGGTCAATGGCTCCGCGCCACAGTTCACCGCCAGGATGAGCAAATCGGGGGTGCCGTATGGCGGCATCCTGCTGACAGCCGTGATCACTCTGCTTGGCGTCGGCCTGAATGCCCTCGTGCCGTCCCAAGTGTTCGAGATCGTTCTCGAGGTCTCTGCGATCGGGATCATCGGCGGCTGGGCAACCATCATCCTGTGCCACATCAAGCTTCAGGCCTGGGTCAGGCTCGGCAAGGCCGTTCGTCCGTCATTCCGGCTCTTCGGAGCCCCCTTCACTTCATACCTCACGCTCGCCTTCCTTGCCTTCGTTCTTGTCACGATGGGCTTCTCGGAGACGGGGCGCTGGGTCCTCGCTTCCCTTCTGCTCCTGATACCCCTCCTCATTGCTGGCTGGTTCGCTTGCCGCAAACGCATCCTGGAGGCAGCCGAGGCCCGGCGCGGCCACACTGGCGACCTTCCCGTCGTCGCCGGTTCCTTCTCCCAGGGCGGCCAACGCTCCTGATGCACAACGAATTGATGGAAAGCGGAACCACTTTGCCCGGCATCACGCCCCGAAACAGCAGCGCCACCCTGACGACGGAAACCACTCCGAGCAAGCGAAACTACGTGAACAGCCAACCTCCAAGGCAGGACATCCAGACGCCCAGCAGCGCGTGGCGTTCGCGCGCTGACGCGTGGGAGTTTCTCGGGTACGCGTTCAAGCAGCTGGCAAAGGGAGGACAGGGAATCCAGTCGCGCTCCGGACTGCAGGACCAAGCCGTCCAGGCGCTGCGCCTTCTTCAGGCCATGGAACTGTATTGGGCGGCGCCGGGGCTCGCCGCGTTGGCGCCGCTACTAAACTGCATGGATTCGGGTGATTACGACGCCGGATTGGACATGATCCGCGGAATGGCGCACCTGATGCCTTCCGCCGGTCCGGGACCAGTAGGTCCGCGTCCAGCAAGCCCGGGACCGGTCAGCCCGGACCGGGTCGGCCCGGAACCAGGGCAGTCCGGGGCGGAGCGCTCTATTTCGGGTGTCCCGGAAGACGGCCGGGAGCGGCGGCCGGCGAGGGAGCGTCCCCGGTTCGATGTCCTGTTTGTCGACGACATGACTCAACAAGAAGCCGAAGCGCTGAAAGCGGAATTGCTGGCCCAGCGGAGGCCGTCCGATGCCTTCACCTATGAACTCATCGTGGTTCCCAGCTACGAGGATGCGCTGGTTGCCTTGGTCCTGAACCCAGCCATCCAAGCGTGCATTCTCCGCCCGGGATTCAGCATCGCCAGCAGCCAGCCGCTTGGCCGCGACCTGAGGAAATACCTTGCCGGCCTCGTGGGCACTGACCTTGCGGGCATGCCACCGCTGGGCAGGTTCCTCAGCCTTGCCGAGCAGATCTCCGAGTTGCGCCCCGAACTGGACGTGTACCTGGTAGCCGGTGTGGCCATGGAGAGCCTCGCGGGCTCACTGACGAAGCGGTTCCGGAGGATTTTCCGCAGGCAGGACAATCTCGACCTGCATCTGTCGCTGTTGTCGGGTGTTGCCGAGCGGTACCGGACTCCGTTTTTCACCGCACTGCAGGAATACAGCCGGCGGCCGGCCAGCGTCTTCCACGCCTTGCCGATCTCCCGCGGTGGCTCGGTGGGCAATTCGCCCTGGATCCGCGACATGGCCGATTTCTACGGCATGAACCTCCTCTTGGCCGAGACGTCCGCGACGTCGGGAGGCCTCGATTCGCTGTTGGATCCGCACGGATCGATCAAGGAGGCCCAAGACTTGGCGGCGCGGGCTTTCGGTTCCCAGAAAACCTTCTTCGTCACCAATGGAACATCCACCGCCAACAAGATCGTCCATCAGTCCATCCTTGCTCCAGGGGATGTGGTCCTCGTCGACCGCAACTGCCACAAATCCCATCACTACGCTTTCGTCCTCGCGGGAGCCCGGGTTTCCTACTTGGACGCCTACCCGCTGGACAAGTTCGCCTTCTACGGTGCCGTGCCCTTGGCCACGATCAAGGCCCGGTTGCTGGCCTACCGACGTGCCGGGCGCTTGGATGAAGTCAAGATGATCACTTTGACCAACTGCACCTTCGACGGCATCGTCTATGACGTAGAACGCGTCATGGAAGAATGCCTGGCCATCAAACCGGACCTCGTCTTCCTTTGGGACGAGGCCTGGTTCGCCTTCGCCCGGTCCCACCCCGTCTTTCGGCGCAGGACGGCCATGGCCGCGGCGAGGAAGCTTGAGGCCTCATTCAGTGATCCCGGCTATGCCGCCAGGCACGCCGAACAAGCGGCATCTCTCCACGATCGAGTGACGGGTGCGCCCGCCGACGATGAACTCTGGCTGAAGACCCGGCTTATTCCGGATCCAGCGAAAGCGCGGCTGCGCGTCTACGCCACGCAGTCCACCCACAAGACCCTCACCTCGCTACGTCAGGGATCCATGATCCATGTCTTCGACCAAGACTTCAGCGAGCATAACCAAGAGTCATTTCGCGAAGCATATATGACCCATACCTCCACGTCGCCCAATTACCAGATCCTTGCTTCGCTCGACATCGGCCGCCGCCAGGTGGAGCTTGAGGGGTTCGGCCTGGTGCAGAAACAGGCGGATCTGGCAACCATCGTTGCCCAGGCAGTGGCCCGCCACCCCCTACTGAAGAAATACTTTCGGGTCCTCACGTCGAGGGACCTCATTGCGGCGCCCTATCGGGAAACCGGCAGTGCCATGCCGCTCCGGGATGGGCTGGCGGCACTGGCGGACGCCTGGCTGCACGACGAGTTCGTCGTCGACCCCAGCCGCCTCACGCTGGACATCAGCCGGACAGGGATCGACGGCGATACTTTCCGGCACCGGTACCTCGCCGACAAGCACGGCATCCAAGTCAACAAGACGTCACGTAACACCGTGCTGTTCATGACCAACATCGGCACCTCCCGCAGCGCCGTCGCCTACCTGATCGAAGTCCTCGTCAAGCTGGCAGAGTCCTTCGAAGAGGAACGGCCGGCGAGGAAAACGGCAGACGAAGGTCTCGCCGCGGGGCTCACGGGAACCACTTCGCCGTTGCCCGATTTCAGCAGCTTCGCGGACCGCTACCGGCGCGATCCGCTCAGTCCTGATGGGGACATCCGTGCCGCCTATTTCGAGAGCTACAAGGATGGATCAACCACCTACCTGTCCGCGGGAGACCTCAAGGCCAGGGTCGCGGAAGGCGAGGAAGTTGTTTCGGCCGGATTCGTCACGCCTTACCCTCCGGGCTTCCCCATCCTTGTCCCGGGCCAAGTCATCACCAGCCAGGCGCTGGAGTTCATGGAGGCTCTCGATACGCGGGAAGTCCACGGCTTCGACCCACTTCGTGGGTTCAGGATCTTCACGGGCAAGGCGGGCGAGGAGGTGCAGCGCTGATTCTCAGATTCCACATTGTGAAATTTGAATTTCCCCTTGTGGAATGAAGTGATCGGGATTACATTTGAAAACAACCCCCCAAATCAGGGGCTGTTCCCAAACTGATTGGTTCAGATCAATGAAGATCCCAGACTCTGCGGCGCTGAAGGCGAGTTCGGCTCCGCGGAAGAAGAAGCCACTGTACAAGTCGCTCTTCTTCCAAATTCTGATCGCCGTCGTCGCAGGTGTACTCATCGGCCATTTCTGGCCGAACATCGGGTCCGCCCTTCGGCCACTGGGCGATGGTTTCATTCAACTCATCAAGATGATCATCGCTCCGCTGATCTTCCTCGTGATCGTCACGGGTATCTCGGCAGTGGGCGACGTCAAGGCGGTCGGAAGGGTCGGGGTCAAGGCACTCCTGTACTTCACCGGCGCCACGCTTTTTGCCCTGGTCTTCGGCCTGATCGTGGGAAACCTCGTCCAGCCCGGAGCCGGACTCCACATCGATCCCAGCACTCTCTCCCAGGATGCGCTCAACGCAAAGACCGGGACTGCGCCGCCCAAGGATGCGGCTTCCTTCCTCCTGGACATCATTCCCACGTCTGTGATCGGCGCGTTCGCCAGCAACAGCCTGCTCCAGGTCCTCTTCTTCTCGGTGTTCTTCGGCGCGGCAATCGTCGTCATCGGCCGCGAGCGGTGCCTCCCGGTCATCAGCCTCATGGAAACCGTCCTGGAACTGATCTTCAAGATCATGTCCTGGATCATGAAAGTGGCGCCCATCGGTGCCTTCGGCGCCATGGCGTTCATCATCGGCCAGTACGGACTCGATACCCTCGGGACCTATGCGCTCCTCATCGCCTCCTGTTACGGGGCGGCCATCGTCTTCATCGGCCTGCTGTTCCTCGTCGCCTGGAGCTTCGCCCGGGTGCCGCTCTGGCAGTTCCTGAAGTACACGCGTGAGGAATTCCTCCTCGCACTCGGCACGGCATCCACCGAGGCCGTCATGCCCCGGATCATGACCAAGCTGACCAACGCCGGTTGCTCCCGGGCCACCACCGGCCTGGTTGTTCCCACGGGCTACTCCTTCAACCTCGACGGCGCCGCGATCTACCTTTCGATCTCGCTGTTGTTCCTGGCCCAGGCCTTCGGCCACCACCTTGACCTCGGCCAGCAGTTGGCGGCCCTGGGTGTCCTGCTCCTGACGTCCAAGGGCATGGCCGGCGTACCCGGTTCGTCCTTCCTGGCACTCTCGGCCACAGCCGCCGCACTGGGCATCTTCCCGGTCGCCGGCGTCGCGCTGCTCCTGGGTGCCGACCGGCTCATGGACTCCATGCGCGTCGTCGTCAACCTGCTTGGCAACTGTGTGGCTACGTTTGTCGTAGCGAAATGGGAGGGCCAGTTCGACCGTTCGGTCATGGTCCGCGCCTTCAACGGTGAAATCACCAACGAGGATTCCGCCATCATGCTCGGAGCCGAAGACGTCTTCGAAGAACAGGAAATCGAGCGCCTCAGCGAAGGACGCGAGCCTTCGCCGAAGTTCCGGGGCGGCCCGTACCCCGACGCGATACCGCAGTTCGAAATGATCAAACCGGGCCAACACCGGAGCCCCTCGGTCAGTCCGGACTAGGCACCACGCACCATTCCAGTTGATCGCCCCACGGCCCCGCCGTGGGGCGATCGGTTACTTAAGAACTTGCGAAAAGCGGCAGCAGCTCCGACAAATCGGCGCGCAGGCCCGACGCGGCTACCCGGCCGGCGTCGACGGCGGCGGACCACGCCAAGCGGCCGGTGACCATCGCGAGCCAGGTGGCGGCGTCGCACTCTATGACATTCGGTGGGGTGCCACGCGTGTGCCGGGGGCCCTCCACGCACTGGGTCACACCGAACGGCGGCACCCTGACTTCCACGGAGTTACCTGGGGCTCGTGCGGTGAGTTCTTCCAGCGAGTAACGCACCGCGGTGGCCACCACTGTGCGCGACGGCGGCGTCCCCGGACCCGTTTCCGGTCCGGCAGTGCCCTGCCCGACGGCGGCCTGCCATGCGGCCAGTGCCGCGCGGCCTTCCTCGAGGCCGATCCGGCGTCGTGCAATTGCCATTGTTCGCAGTTCCAATCAGTCCAGAAGCGCCGAAACGGCGTGGCCCAGGCGGATCCTGCCCACAGAGTGGCCACCGCCGAGGACGGGCTCAACGACCTTTTCGAGGACGCTTGAAACGCCAGGAATGTCGACGGCGCCGGCAACCGCGAGAAGCGTGAGTCCAACCAGGGTGGCCGCGCGGGGATTCCCGTCCAGGATCTTCACTGCGACAGAGGCACCTGTGGGGGTTGCCAGGACCAGGACCCCTTCCGCACCGCCCTTGGCAAGCACTTCGAGTTCGTCCATGACGATGGTGTTCGCCTCGCCGCGGCCCTGCACTGCCCACGGGTAGTCCAACATGGACGTGGCGATGGTTGCCGCGCGGGCGTTGGAGCTCTGGTCCCGCGGGGCTTGGGCCAGGCGCGAGTAGGCCCGTGCCAGCCCGGTCAGGGAGAGCGCGGCCACTGGTGCCCCGCAGCCATCGATGCCGAGGTGGGCGATTTTCTCGCCGCTGTATTCCTCGATAACGGTCCGCACGCGGTGCTGCAAGGGATGGTTGGGCTCCAGGTAACTGTGCGTGTCCCAGCCGTTCTCGGTGCAGGCCCAGAGGAAAGCCGCGTGCTTGCCTGAACAATTGGAAGCCAACCTGGACTTGCCGTGCTCGGAACGGATCAACCAGTTGCGCGCGACTTCGTCCTGTGGCCATACCGACGGGCACTGCAGTTGTTCTTCACGGACGCCTGCGGCTTTGAGCATGCCTTCCACCACGTCCATGTGATCCAGCGAGCCCACGTGGCTGGCGCAGGCCAAAGCCACCTGGGCGCCTCGGAGCGGAACCCCCGACTGCATCGAAGCCAGGGCTTGGAAAGGCTTGAGCGCAGAGCGGGCATAGATGGGCGTGCTGATGTCGCCGAGTTGGGTCACCACGGATTCGTCACCGGAAAGCACCACTGCGGAACCGATATGGCGCGATTCGATGAAGCCGCTGCGTTCGATCACTGCCAGTTCGACGGCGGACTCAACGCTGAAGGTTTCATGCGAACTCAAGGGCATGATGCAAGTCTAGGGTGAAGGAACGGTCTTCCCCGGCTACTCCACGGTCACCATAACGGACTGCCATCCCGAGGCGCCGTCAGGCACGGGATCCGCCCGTTTTTCGGTCTGCAATTCGCCCGTTCCATCCGTGGCACGGACCTTGACGTAGTGGGGTCCCGGAGTGGCGTCCCACGTGAAGGACCACTGCCTCCACGTGACAACAGATGCCTCCGCGGCAAGGGTGGCTTCGGACCAAGGGCCGTTGTCTATCTGGACCTCCACGTTCTTGATGCCGCGGGTCTGGGCCCAGGCCGTGCCACCCAAGGCAACCTTGCCAGCCGGCACCTTGGCGAAGGACTTGGGAACTTCCAGCCGGGCCATGGTCTTGATGGGACCCCGCTCGGACCAGCCCCGGGTGGTCCAATAGGCCTTGCTGTCCGCAAATCGGGTCACTTCCAGGTCCACCACCCATTTGGTCGCCGAGACGAAGCCGTAAAGGCCGGGAACCACCATGCGCACGGGGTAGCCGTGTTCGAGCGGGAGGGGTTCGCCGTTCATGCCGATGGCCAGAATGGCATCCCTGCCGTCCTGGAGCGCCTCCAGCGGAGTGGAGGCGCTGAAGCCGTCGATCGAGGTGGAGAGAACCATGTCCGCTCCGGGTTTGGGCCGGGCTTGTTTGAGCGCGTCCCGGATGGGCATGCCCAACCACTTGGCGTTGCCGGCCAGGTTTCCGCCCACGGGGTTGGACACACAGGTGAGCGACACATGGGTTTCGATCAGTTGGGCGTCGAGCAGGTCTTGAAAGCTCAGCCGCACCTCTTGTTCCACCAGCCCGTGGATCCGAAGCTCCCATTCCTGGGCGTTGATCTCCGGCACGCTCAAGGCGGTGTCGATCCTGTAGAAGTCCTTGGACGGGGTGAGCCAGGGGATGACTCCGGGCGTCGGGGACTGGACGCCGTCGGGGACGGGAGCAGCAGCCCTTGCGGGAGCAGGGAGCTTCAAAGAATCCCGCGCCTTGGCCACATTGCTGCGAGCGGCACTCAGGAACCTGCCGCCGCCGGCTGCGATGGCTGCTGCGGCTACCGTGATACCGGTGGCGGCGAAGAAGGTCCGACGCGTCGTGGCTGGGCGCTCGATTCCTTTGGCCGCGGTGTCGGCAGGGGCGTCGGGGAAGGATTTCAGCCGCCAGAGCCGGGCCACCAAGAGGCGGAGGACAATGAGTCCAGCCACGGTGCCAATTAGGCTCGGTATGGAATCCGCGGGCTTCACGCTGGCCCTGGTCACCACGGCAGCCACAATCACCGCACCCATGCCGAGCACGCCCAACACACCCAAGGCCCAATTGCGGAAGGCCACGACGCCCAGCACGCAAGCCAGCGCGAAGATGGTCAGGCCCATTCCCACAAACAGCGCGGCTTTGTCATTGGTGCCGAACGTGGTGACGGCAAAGTCCTTCATCCACGGCGGCGTGAAGTCGATGAAGGTTGACCCCAGCGCGATGACAGGAGTAGCCCGGGCCGTAAAGAAGGCGCCGATCAGTTCCGCAACGGAAAGTACGACGGCGGCGGCGGCCACCCCGGCCAGTGCAGCCAATGCGGTGGGTCCCCTGAGCCAGTTCCTGAGCTTCTTCATGCAGGTTGTTCGTAGCCGGAGGCCCCCGAGATGGGTTGGACATGCTCCCTCTTGGTGCCCGCGGTCCGGGTGCGCATGTCCAATGGTGGAGACAGCTTAGGAGTCCTGCCCCCGCACAAAGTACCCTTGAAGACTGTGAAGGTACTCGTCATTGGCCCCGGCGGCCGCGAACACGCAATTGTCCGCTCCTTGCTCAAGGATCCCAACGTTTCCGAGGTCCACGCGGCTCCGGGAAACGCCGGCATCGCCAAGCTGGTCCCCACGTACGCGATCGACGGGAACAACCCCGGCGCCGTCGCAGCGCTTGCGACAAAGCTTGCGGTTGACCTGGTTGTGGTCGGCCCCGAAGCCCCACTCGCGGCGGGCGTATCCGACGCCGTCCGCGAAACCGGCATTCCGGTCTTCGGCCCCAGCAAGGCCGCGGCGCAGCTCGAAGCCTCCAAAGCGTTCGCCAAGGAAGTCATGGCCGAGGCCGGCGTGCCCACCGCCATGGCCCGCGTGGCAACAAACGCCGCAGAGGCTGCTGACGCATTGGACGCTTTCGGCGCTCCGCATGTGGTCAAGGATGACGGACTGGCCGCCGGCAAGGGCGTCGTGGTCACCAATGACCGCGAGGAAGCTCTCGCCCACGCGCAGGCTTGTTTCGACGCTGGTGGAACCGTGGTGATCGAGGAGTTCCTGGACGGACCCGAAGTCTCCCTGTTCGTGCTGTGCGACGGCCGCACCACCGTGCCGCTGTCCCCGGCACAGGACTTCAAGCGGATTTTCGATAATGACGAAGGTCCCAACACCGGCGGCATGGGCGCCTACACCCCCCTCGACTGGGCACCTGTTGGCTTGGTCCAGGAAGTCATCGACCGCGTTGCGCAGCCCACCGTGGACGAGATGGCCAGCCGCGGTACTCCGTTCGTCGGCGTCCTTTACTGCGGCCTGGCACTGACTTCCCGCGGGACGCGCGTCATCGAATTCAACGTCCGCTTCGGCGATCCTGAAACGCAAGCGGTCCTGGCCCGGCTCAAGACCCCGCTCGGCGCCCTCCTGTTGGCAGCTGCCAAGGGCGAACTGGACCAGGCCGAAGAGCTGCGCTGGTCGAAGGAGTCGGCCGTCGCCGTCGTCGTCGCCGCCGAAAACTACCCGGACACCCCCCGCACGGGAGACCGCATCCGCGGCTTGAACAAGGTGGACGCGCTGGAAGGCGTCCACGTCATCCACGCCGGTACCAAACTGGACGAAGAAGGCCGGATTGTCTCCGCCGGGGGCCGGGTACTGGCTGTTGTCGCGCTGGGAACGGACCTCGTGGAGGCCCGCGAGCGGGCTTACGACGGCGTGGAGCTGGTCCAGCTCGACGGCGGACAGTTCCGTACCGATATCGCCGGCAAGGCAGCCCGCGGCGAGATCCACGTGGTCTCCCCGGCCACCGGCTCCATCCCGAATGTGAAGGCCTGAACCATGCCCGAAAGCAACGCAAACGGCCTGCAGACCGAAACCCTCGACCTGCCGGGATGGAAGCACTTCTATTCGGGCAAAGTCCGCGACCTCTACGTTCCTGCGGATGATTTCAGCGGGGCCGAGTCGGGCCAGGACCGCGTCCTGGTGGTGGCCAGCGACCGCATCAGCGCCTACGACCACGTCTTGAGCAGCGAGATCCCGGACAAAGGCCGGGTCCTCACGCAGCTGAGTTTGTGGTGGTTCGAGCAGCTTGGCGTGGAGCACCACGTCCTTGCGTCCACAGCCGCCGAGGGTGTGCCCGCGGAAGTTGAGGGCCGCGCGATGATCTGCAAGCGGCTGGAGATGTTCCCCGTGGAATGCATCGCCCGCGGGTATCTCACGGGTTCCGGCCTGGCCGAGTACCGCCAATCGGGCACCGTCTGCGACATCCCCTTGCCCGAGGGCCTGGTTGATGGCTCGCGCCTGGGGCATGCGATCTTCACGCCTTCCGCCAAAGCTGAAGTCGGCGAACACGACGAGAACATCACATACGACGACGTCGTCGCGATGGTGGGCGACGATATCGCCGCACGCCTGAGCGAACTCACGTTGAAGATCTACACCCGTGCGGAAGAGATCGCCCGGGGCCGCGGCATCCTCCTGGCCGACACGAAGGTTGAGTTCGGCATCGACGTCAATACGGGTGTCATCACCCTGGGCGATGAGGTCCTGACTCCGGATTCCTCGCGTTTCTGGGACGCTGAAACGTACGCGCCGGGCAAGGCGCAGCCATCGTTCGACAAGCAGTTTGTGCGTGACTGGCTGACTTCCGCGGAATCCGGCTGGGACCGCTCGAGTGACGCCCCGCCGCCCGCGCTGCCGGCCGACGTCGTCGAGAAGACTCGTGCCCGCTACGTGGAGGCCTACGAGAAGCTGACCGGCCGGACTTTCGTCTGATCCCCACCGCCACCCTCGCCTCGCAAGTCCCCACCGGCTCCCAGCCTTCGCAAGCTCAGGCCGGGGCCCTCGCCGGTGTGGCCCCACGGCCAGGGAACCCTGGCGGCGTGGGCCCCCGCAGTTGTTGTCATTTTGGAGCCTCATAACGGCAACAACTGCGAGGTAGTTGGGTGCCAGACATCGGATCATTCGCCGTTAGGATGTAGCCATGGCTGTCACAGATGAAGCGATCGGCAAGATCAAGGACATGCTGATCCGCGGCGAACTCAAGGCCGGGGACCGCCTTCCGCCGGAGAAGGAACTAAGCGAGCGGCTCGGCCTCTCGCGAAGCTCCCTGCGCGAGGCCGTCAAAGCGCTCGAACTCATCCGTGTCCTCGACGTGCGGCGTGGGGACGGCACCTACGTCACCAGCCTCGACGCCAAGTTGCTCAATGAAGCAGTGGCATTCGTCGTCGATCTCCACCAGGACCGTTCCATCCTGGAACTCTTTGAGGTCCGACGAATCCTGGAGCCCGCCACCGCATTCATCGCCACAGGCAAGATCACTCCCACGGCACTCACGGCGTTGCGCGCCACGATGGACGGGATCGACGAGAACACCGACGTCGAAGAACTCGTGGCCCACGACCTCGAATTCCACGGCATCATCACCCAGGCCGCCGGAAACGACTACCTCGCCGGCCTACTCGAAGCCCTCTCCAGCAGCACCGTCCGGGCGCGCATCTGGCGCGGCTTGACCCAGGAAAAAGCCGTGGCGCACACCCTTGCGGAGCACAAGGCCATCGCGGACGCCTTGGAACGTGGCGACGCCGAGCTGGTCCGGGCACTTGTGACCGTCCACATCAGCGGCGTCGAGAGCTGGTTGCGCCAGGCGCTTTAGTTCGCGATGCTTCGCTTTTGAAGCCCATACGTCCGCACGGCGGTTCCCTCAAGAAACTCCGCCCGCTCACCCGAAGTGAGCTCCTCGGCGAGTTCCAGAAGAACTCCGAGGGTTCGTCCGTACGGCGCACCCAAGGTACTGACGGGCCAATCGCCGCCGACCATGAGCCGTCCAGGACCGAAAGCTTCGAGCGCTTCATCCCACAGCGGACGCAAGGCCTCCGCCGTGTACGGGACGCCCGGCAAGTGCAGGCCGGACACCTTGGCCACCGTGTTTGGCAGCTCAGCCAAGGCGCGGAAATCCGCTCGCCACACGTCCATCGCCGCAGGATCGGCCATCGGCGGCTTCCCGAGATGATCCAGCACCATGGTCAGCTCCGGCAGCTCCCGGGCGAGGTGGACCGCACTACCGAGGTGCCTCGGAAAGGCGTCCGGGACGTCGAACGCCAATCCGTGGCCGGCGAGCATGCGCAAGGAATCGCGGACCGCGGTCAATTCGAGGAAATCGTCCCGCGGATCATCGTGGACCAAGTGCCGCACGCCCCGGAACGCGGGGTTCCGGAGGAACCGTTCCAGTTCCTGCTC
Organism: Arthrobacter sp. FW306-1B-F12A; assembly: GCF_058781865.1. Lineage (NCBI taxonomy): Bacteria > Bacillati > Actinomycetota > Actinomycetes > Micrococcales > Micrococcaceae > Arthrobacter > Arthrobacter sp. FW306-1B-F12A. Next base: position 164,760 of record NZ_JBYSXD010000004.1, on the reverse strand, counting down.
CGCTTCGGCCGGCTTATCGAGGGGAATCCAGCCCACGACGCCGAGTACCCAAGCGTTGCGGTCGGCGGCGGCGAGCATGGACTCAGTATCCAAAACGGTGTCGTCAGCCTGAACGAGCACCGCTCCATCGACGCCAGCGCCATCCAGGGTTTTCCGTGCCTCAGACTCGCCGTAGCTACGGAAGAGTCCGCCGTGCTGCGGCCCAAGCCACGCGTACGGACGCGGACCGCCGCCGGCTGGATCCGGCCCGAGGTCCCACAGGTGCAGGTGCGAATCAATCACCCCGCACACCCGCCAAAGCCGCCCACAGTTCTTCCGGCACATCCTCATTCATCCGGGCCGCGTTGGCTGACACTTGCTCCGGACTGCTGGCCCCCACCGTCACGTTCACAACGGCCGGGTGTCGCAGGCTGAACTGGAGTGCCGCCGTCGGGAGCTCCACCCCGAACCCGCGGCACACGCCGGCGAGCGCCCGTGCGCGCTCCACCAGTGCGCGCGGGGCACGCGCATAGTTGTAATGCGAGTCCTCGGGTACGTCCGGCCTCGCCAGCAGGCCGGAATTGAAGACGCCCACGTTTACGACGCCGGTGCCGCGCGCCACACAGCGGTCCAGGAACGGAACACCGGGCTGCTCTAGCAACGTGTACCGGCCGGCGAGCATCACCAGATCCAGATCCGCCGCTTCGACGCATTCGAGCGCAGCTTCCGCCGAGTTGGTCCCGACGCCGATCGCCTTCACCACGCCGTCCGCGCGCAGCTTTTCCAAGGCCGGCAGGGCTTCGCCGATCCCCTTGGCGAGGTCGTGGACATCAGGATCGTGCAGGTAGGCGATGTCCACGTGGTCCAGGCCGAGCCGTTCGAGCGATTCCTCGATGCTCCGGCGGATCCCCGCTTCTGAGAAGTCCCATTGGCGTTTGCTCGTTGCTGCGACGTCGAAGCCTTCGTCGTCCTTCGCGCTGAATCCCACGGCGTTCGGCACCAGCAGCCGGCCCACCTTGGTTGACACAGTGAACTCACTCCGTGGCATCTCCCTCAGCACCGCACCAAGCCTGCGCTCGGAGAGCCCCAAGCCGTAGTGCGGCGCGGTGTCGAAGTAACGGACCCCCGAGTCCCAGGCCGCCTTGACGGTGGCGGCGGCCTGGGCGTCCGGCATGGCACGGTACAGGTTGCCGATACCGGCGGCGCCGAAGCCGAGCTTGCCCAGCGCGCCATCCCACGACGTGCCGCTCATACCAGCTCCCATACCAAGGGGATGCCGGAGTCATTGCCGGAATAGTCGTCCTGGACTTCTAGCATCTCCGCCATGCGGGCCTGCCACGGGACGTTGGCCGGATGGTCCGCGAGCGCCCGGCGCATGGCTTGATAGTCCTCCACCTCAACAAGGTGGAAGAGCTCCTGGCCGCTGCGCCAGATCCTCCAATTGCCCACTCCGGCCTCTTTCAAGGCCGCGACGAGTTCGGCGGGGATCCCCGCATGGGCTTCCGCATAGTCCTGCTCGGCACCCGGCTTGAGCCGGGTGTGCAGGGCAATGGTTTCCGGCACGCTACACCCCGGGCTTCAGGAAGAGTTCGACGACGGGCACCGCCACGTCCGGTCGCTGGACGGGCAGCTTCAGTGTCAGGGTACCCGCTGGTTGTCCGCCAGGAGTGGTGTTGATTGCCGCCCGGTCCGGTGCGATCTCCAGCATCGCGACTTCGGAGGCGTCGTTGAGCAGTTGGGCGTATTCCACTTTGCCGGCGAGTTCGGGGAGATGGACGTATTCGAACGGCCACGCAAACAAGTGGACGTAAAGCCGGTCACCGCGGCGTGTGTACCGGGCGTCGGCAGGCGCGGTCCACGCAGCGGGTCCAGCTCCGTAGATGGCCCGGGAATGCAGCTTCATCCAGTCGCCGATGCCGCGGAGGGACTCCACGGCCCGGGGATCGAAATTGCCGCGGGCCGTGGGGCCAACGTTGAGGAGCAGGTTGCCGTCCTTGGACACCCCATCCACAAGCATGCGCACCAGCAAGTCCACGGACTTGTAGTCCAAGTTGTCCCGGTCATAGCCCCAGCTGCCGTTGAGGGTTTGGCATGCTTCCCACGGCACTTCGACGCCGTCCACCACCATGGGCCCGGAAGGCTGGTACTGCTCCGGCGTGGCGAAGTCGCCAGGAATGTCCAGGCGGTCGTTGACGATGATGCCGGGTTGAAGTTCCCGGACCATCTTCAAGAGTTCCACGGACCCCCACGCGTCGCGGCCCTTTCCGCCCCAGATGTGCTTGTGGTCCTCGCTCGTGTAGGAAAAGTCGAAGAAGAGGTAGTCGATCTGGCCGTAGTTGCTCAGCAGCTCGCGCACCTGGCCATGGAGGTATTCGCGGTAGCGGGCCATGTCGCGGCCCTCGTTGAGCTTTTCGGCCTCGGGGTTGTCGCGTTCGGGGTGGAACCCGTCGATGGTGAAATCCGGGTGGTGCCAGTCAATGAGGGAGTGGTAGAAACCGACCTTCAGGCCGAATTCCCGCAACGCTTCGACGTACTGGGCCACGAGGTCCTGCCCGGACGGAGTCTTGGTGGATTTGTAGTCGGTGAGCGCGGAATCCCAGAGGCAGAAGCCTTCGTGGTGCTTGGTGGTCAGCACTACGTATTTCATGCCGGCGTCTTTCGCCGCGCGGGCCCATTCCCGCGGATCGTAGAGATCCGGGTTGAAGTGCTGGAAGTACTTCTCATATTCCTCGGCAGGAATACGTTCGCGGTTCATGACCCACTCGTGCCGGGCCGGCAGGGCGTACAAGCCCCAGTGGACGAACATACCGAACCGGGACTCCGTGAACCAAGGTGCTTGCGCGATCATTGGTGGTTACTCCTTCAAGGTTGTTGCGGGTCTTTGGGTTGCTGAGTGTTGTGCGGCCTTGGAGGTAACGCGTCAGCGTCCGCCGAAGCCGCTCGTGACGATGCCTTTGACGAGGTGTTTCTGCAGGAGGATCAGCAGCAGAAGGGTGGGAGCCATTGAGATCACGGAGGCGGCCATGACCAGGTGCCACTGATTGCCCTGTTGGCCGAAGAACATCTGGAGCCCCAACGGGATGGTGCCGAGGTTGTTGACGTCGTTGATCACTACCAATGGCCAGAGGAACGAGTTCCAGTAGCTGATGAAGCTGAAGACCGCCAGGACGGCCATGGTGGGCCTAGCCAGTGGAAGCATGACCAACAGGAAGGTCCTCAGGGTTCCCGCGCCGTCCACCCTGGCCGCGTCGTCGAGTTCATGGGGTACGCCAAGGAAGAACTGCCGGAGCAGGAAGGCACCGAATGCCGTGAACGCCCAGGGCACAATGAGCGCCTGGAAGGTGTTCACCCAGCCCACCTTCTGCATCATGACGAACATCGGGACAATCAGGACTTCTTGGGGGATCATCAGCGTTGCGAGGAACACCATGAAAACCAGGTTCCGTCCCCGCCAGCGCTGCCGGGAGAAGGCGTAGCCGGAGAAAGCGGAAACCACCAGGGTGAGTGCCGTTCCAGCGGCCGAAACCAAGAGTCCGTTGCCCATGAAGCGCAGGAACGGCATGTAGTTCAGGGCCTCCTGGTAGTTCTGCCACCGGAATTCCGAGCCGAACAACTTCGGCGGGACGCTGAAGATCTCAGCAGGGGGTTTGAACGATGTCGCAAACATGTAGATGAGCGGCGACAGGAAGAGCAGCGCGATAAGGCAAAGGATCACGTATCCGATGGCGGGCCGGATCCTCGTGGTCCATCGTCTTCGGGGCGCTCCGGAGCCACGGGGACGGGCGGTGAGGGGGCGTATCCGGCTGGTTGTCTCAAGCATCGTAGTGGACCCACTTCTTTTGTCCGAGGAACTGGACTGCCGTCACGCCGAGGATGATGACGAACAGGATCCAAGCAGCCGCGGATGCCAGGCCGAGCTGGTGGAACTGGAAACCCTGGTTGTAGATATAGAGGACGATCGTCGAGGTGGCCGAACCCGGCCCTCCCTTGGTGAGGATGAACGGCTGGGCGAAGACCTGGAACGAGGTAATGAGGGTCATCATCGTGCCAAAGAAGATGGACGGCGAAATGAGCTTGAGCTTGATGCGCCAGAAGATGGTCCAAGCGTTGGCGCCATCGATTGCGGCCGCTTCGGTGAGGTTCTCAGGAACTGCGTCCAAGGCGGCGGAGAACACCAGCATGTTGTAGCCGAACCCCTGCCACACGCTCATGACGACAATGGCCATCATTGCCCAGTGTTCGTCTCCGAGGAAGTTCGGCGCTGAAATTCCCGTGGCGCTTTGCAGGGTGCCGTCAATGAATCCACCGGGTTGGTACAGCATCCTCCAGACGACGACGTTGGCCACCACCGGGGTGATCGAAGGAATGAAGAAGATGACCCGGAAGATGTGGCGCCCCTTGATGCGCGGAGTCAACCACGCGGCAAGGCCGAGGGAAACAACCAGATTCAGGGGCACATAGAGGACCACGAACAACACGGTGTTCCCGACAACCTGCCCGAAGATCGGATCGCTGAACAGCTTCTCGTAGTTGCCCAGGCCGAGGAAACTCGGGGTTCCCAGGAGCGGCCAGCGGAAGAAGCTGATGACGAGGGAGACAACGATCGGCAGCAGCGTGAAGATCGCGAGACCGAGGCCATGCGGCAGGGCAAAGGCCGGTCCCCACATTGTCCTCCGGCCGAGCTGTGCATCCGTCTCGGCCTTCGCCTTCCCACTGACGGTGGCAGCCGTTGCTTCAGGAAGCGGCGCCTTTGCGGGCTTGAGTAGTGTCATTTCTCATTCCTTTGCGAAGAGTGCGTGCCTGCCCGGCTGTTAGTCGGGCACTGCCAGGCAGGCATCACACTGATCATCGGGGCAGCTGGGCCGTAATGTCTTTCATGACATCCGCTGCGCTCTGCTGTCCATTGATGGATTTGACGAGGTACTGGTTGAAAAGCTGGCCCAGTTGGTCGCTGTTGGTGTTGCTTGGCATCGGCACTGCCGTGGCCTCGGCGCTTTTAAGGGTCTCCGCGACTCCGGGAATGCCCGCGTTGTCAATCCACTTTGTCTGCTGGGCGGTGCGTGCGGCCAGTGCGCGCCCGGCTGCCGCCAGATTCCCCAGGACCTTGTCGCCGGTCATTTCCTTGAGAGCGGCAAAGGCCTTGTCCGGAGTAGCGCATTGCTTGGAGATGCCCCAGCCGGAGCCGGCGCTGAACGTCTTCCCGCCGCCAGGGCCGGCGGGAAGGGTGGTGACGCCGACTTTGAACTTGGCTTTGGCCTTGACGTCCAGCAGGGACCACGGACCGTCGATACTCATCGCGGTATTGCCGGCCATGAATTCATTGGCGCTGAATGCCGTGTCGCCGCCGGGCAGTTCGGGGGAGACCTTCTCCTTGCTTGTCAGGTCGGAAACCCACTGGAGTCCCTTGGCGAAGGTCGGATCGCTCGCGTCCATGGTGCCGTCTTCCTTCAAGACGCGTCCGCCGTTGTAGGCGAGGACTTGCGATTCAACGAAGAGATCGGCCGTGTTCGGTGCGATCGCATGTTTGCCGTTGGCCGTCAGCTTCTTCGCGGCTGCCACGAACTCGTCGGCCGTCCAGCCCGCCTTCGGGACCGGCACGCCCGCGGCGTCGAACATGTCCTTGTTGTAGAACATCATCACCGGGCCCACGTCATACGGCAGGGCGTACAGATTGTTGTCGGCGCTGAGCCCCTTGATCATGGAGGAGTCGAAGGCGCTCAAATCCAGGTTGTTCTTTTTCACCAGGTCATCGAGCGGCAGCATGCCATCCTTGAGCTGCGCTGTCCGCAGGCTCTGGACCGCCACCAGGCACGGGGCTGTGTTCGAGCTGAGCTGGGTGCTCATCTTGGTGAAGTAGTCCTGGAAGGTAGAACCCTGCAGGGTGATCTTCACATCGCCCAAGGTGTTGCTGACGTCATCGGCAACTTTCTCCCAGTTCTTCTGGTCTTCCGTGCCGCCGACCCACATGGCCCACGTCATGGCGGTCTTGCCGTCTGCGGTACTGCCGGACGAGCTGCCCCCGCAGCCTGTGAGTCCAATGAGGCCCAGTGCCAAGGCACCTGCCACCAACGCTTCTTTGCGCATATCTTTCACCACGTGCTTTCAGTAGGGAACTGTGCTTTCGAGGAATTTCGATAAAGGTTATTGCTGGGGAGTCAAAGGAGGGGATCCCGCGGCCCACACAGGGCCATCGGGAAAGCTGTAGCCGGCCAACGTGCCGCCGACCATTTCACTGCCGGCACCGGGTGCCGACGGCGGCCAGTACGAGCCGTCGTGGACATCCACCGGAGTGACAAAGTGCTCGTGCAGATGGTCGACGAACTCAATCATCCGACCATCCTTGTCGGCGGATACCGCCACGAAATCGAACATCGACAAGTGTTGGACGGCCTCGCAGAGGCCGACTCCTCCTGCATGTGGGCAGACGCGGACGCCGAACTTCGCCGCGAGCAGGAGGATGGCGATGTTCTCGTTCACTCCCGCCACCCTCGCCGCATCCAGTTGCAAGACCTGCAGGGATCCGGCCTGCAGCATCTGCTTGAACATCACGCGATTTTGGACATGCTCACCCGTGGCCACGGGGATCGGCGCCACGCCCCGGGCAATCGCGGCATGGCCGAGAACATCATCCGGACTGGTGGGTTCCTCAATCCAGGCAATGTCATAGGGAGCCAAATGCGCCATCCAGTCAATCGCTTCCTGGACGTCCCAGCGTTGGTTCGCATCCACGGCGATCTTGATATCAGGCCCCACAGCGTCGCGGGCCGTGCGGACGCGCCGGATGTCGTCTTCCAGCGAGGCTCCCACCTTGAGCTTGATCTGCCCGAAACCGTCTGCAACGGCTTCCTTGGCCAGCCGCACAAGTTTGTCGTCGCTGTAACCCAACCAGCCCGGCGTCGTGGTGTATGCGGGGTATCCCTCCGCGAGAAGTGCTGCCCTGCGGGCGGCGCGCCCCGGCTCCGCCGTCCGCACTATCCCCAGCGCGTCCTCCGGCGTGAGTGCATCGCTGAGGTACCGGAAGTCCACGAGCGCCACAATCTCCTCCGGACTCATCCGGGAAAGCAGCTCCCAGAGAGGCAGTCCGGCCCGCTTGGCTTTGAGGTCCCACAGGGCGTTGACGACGGCGCCGATCGCCATGTGCATCACGCCCTTTTCGGGGCCAAGCCAACGGAGTTGGGAATCGTGGACCAGGAGCTTCCAGGTGCCGCCCATGTCGCCGAGCAGTTCCTCGACGTTGCGGCCCAGGATGTGGTGGCGGAGTGCTTGGATCGCCACTGCCTCCACCTCGTTGCCGCGCCCGATGGTGAAGACGAAACCGTGGCCCTCATGACCGTCACCCGCGTCGGTGCGGATCACCAGGTATGCCGCCGAATAGTCCGGATCCGGATTCATGGCATCCGATCCGTCCAGTTCCAGGGAGGTGGGAAAACGGATATCGAAGGTGTCCACCGCGGTGATGACGCTCATTGTGCTCCTTGCTTGGCAGCAGGTAGTTTGCTGGGAAGAGCGTAAACATCCGATGTCTGCATTGTCAATGGGTCACATTTCCGTATTATGGAGAGCAACAGCAGACTAGAGCTCGGATGTTAGAGCCAGAGCACGGAGGAATACATGAACATGAAATTCGCCCGGCTGGGCACTGCCGGAAATGAAAAGCCGGTTGTCATCGCCCAAAACGCCAACGGCACCGAAAAGTACTTCAGCCTTGACCCGCTGACGAAGGACATCAACGGAGAGTTCCTCGCCACGGACGGCATCGCACGCACCCGCGAAGCCCTTGATGCCGGTAATCTTCCCGAGATTTCTGCCGAAGGACTCCGGATCGGTTCGCCCATCGCCCGGCCCGGCAACGTCGTCTGCATCGGCCTCAATTACACGGCCCACGCGGCCGAATCCGGAGCAACGCCCCCGGAATCACCCGTTGTGTTCCTGAAGCCAAGCAACACGGTCAGTGGCCCGTTCGACCCCGCGCCCATCCCGCCGTCGTCGGAAAAGTACGACTGGGAGGTGGAACTCGGAATCGTGATCGGTCGCGAAGCGTCATACCTTTCCAGCACGGACGAGGCCGCGGACTGCATCGCGGGCTACGTCGTCGCGAATGATCTCTCAGAACGCGACTACCAGCTGCCCGGCGCCGCGGGCCAGTGGACCAAGGGCAAGTCCCTTCCTCAGTCCACTCCCCTGGGCCCGTGGCTGGTTCCCGCGGATGGGCTCGACGCCGGACACCTCGCGTTGCGCACCTGGGTCAATGGCGAGATCCGTCAATCGTCGGACACCTCTGACATGATTTTCGATGCCCTGACCGTGGTCCACCATCTCAGCCAGTACATGGTGCTGGAGCCCGGCGACGTGATCCTCACGGGCACCCCGGAAGGCGTGGCGCTCTCCGGCCGCTTCCCGTACATCCAGCCCGGCGACGTGGTGGAGCTCGAAGTCGAAGGACTCGGCCGCCAGCGCCAGGAGTTCTACAGAGCCCACGCAGCTTCGCTTGCTTCAGTAGGCACTGACAAGGCAACGCGGTGAGCACGGAGTTCGAGGGACTCGTAGCGCTGGTCACCGGCGGGGCGTCAGGCATCGGCGCGGCGATCGCGGACCGGCTCGCCGACGGCGGGGCGCAGGTCGCCGTGCTCGACCTCAACCCCTCCGGGACCCCGCATTTCGGCGTCGAATGCAACGTGGCCGACGACGCCTCGGTGCGCTCCGCCGTCGACGCCGTCGTCCGGAAGTTCGGCCGGCTCGACGTGGTGGTCAACAACGCAGGGATCGGCGCCCAAGGGGACATCTCTGCAAACGACGACGCCGAATGGCACCGCGTACTCGACATCAACGTGGTGGGCATCGCCCGCGTCAGCCGTGCGGCTCTGCCGTACCTGCGCGAATCGCCCGCGGCCGCGATCGTGAACACGTGCTCCATCGCCGCGACGGCAGGGCTGCCGCAGCGGGCCTTGTATTCGGCGTCGAAGGGCGCAGTCTTGTCCCTCACGCTGGCCATGGCGGCCGACCACGTCCGCGAAGGGATCCGCGTCAACTGCGTCAACCCCGGCACGGTGGACACGCCATGGGTAGGCAGGCTGCTCGAATCCTCCGCCGATCCCGCCGCCGAACGCGCTGCCCTCAACGCCCGACAGCCACACGGCCGTCTCGTGGAGGCCGCCGAGGTGGCCGGCGCCGTCGCCTACCTCGCAAGCCCGCTGTCCGGCTCGACGTCGGGCACGTCCCTGGCGATCGACGGCGGCATGCAGGGGCTGCGGTTGCGCCCGGTGGGATAGCTGCGTAACGCAACGCCCGCGCAACCCCTCTCCACCACCGGTTCGCCTATGCTCAACACCAGGCAATCGATGGCGATCCACCAAGGAGCAGGCATGAGCAATTGGCGCATCAGGGACTTCCATTCCTCGGACATGGACGGGATACTGCACCTTTGGGAGTCGCTCAAAGCCGACAACGTGGACCCTGTCTATGCGCTCTCCGAGGTCCTTGCTTCATGCGAGAAGGACCACACGGTGGTGGCGGTGCAGGGCGAGCAGGTGGTTGGTGCCGCCGTCGGACGTGCGGCCCATGACCAGGGCTGGATCGTTTTCCTGGCCACGCTGCCCGAATTCCGTGGACGCGGGATCGGCACTTCGCTGCTGGCCGCCGTCGAGAACCGGATGACTCCGCACGGGCTCAACAAGCTCTCGGCGCTCATGCCCGAGTCCGAAACCCGAGTCGAGGCGTTCCTGGGCCGCGGCTTCCTGCTCAAGCAAAACCTGCACTATTTTGAGCGGACCATCCCGGTGCAGCGCCAGGAACTCGAGCCGTTGAGCCAGCTCGGCGGCCGCATCCTGGCCCGGGACCTGTGGGAAAACGTCGCCGGCATGCGCCGCGAAAAGGAGCTGCTGGAACGCCGTCTGGTCCTACCCCTGGCCGAGGCTGACCTCGCCGACCAATTCGGCGTGGTGCCGCCGCGCGCCGTCGTGCTCTTCGGCCCTCCCGGGACCGGCAAGACGACCTTTGCGAAAGCGATCGCGTCCCGGCTCGAATGGCCGTTCGTGGAGGTCTTCCCCTCCCGCCTGGCCTCCGACCCCAAGGGCCTGGCCGGGGCGTTGCGCGAGACGTTCCTGGAAATCGCCGAACTGGAGCACGCCGTCGTGTTCATCGACGAAGTGGAAGAAATCGCGTCCCAGCGCTCGGGCGAGCCGCCGTCCCCGCTGCAGGGCGTCACCAACGAGCTCCTCAAGATCATCCCGGCCTTCCGGGAACAACCCGGCCGCCTCCTGGTGTGCGCCACCAACTTCATCCGGGCCCTGGACACCGCGTTCCTGCGCCACGGCCGCTTCGACTACGTCATCCCCATCGGCCTGCCCGACGTCCATGCCCGCGAGGCCATGTGGCAGCGATTCATCCCGGCCAGCGTGGTGGACTCGGTGGACGTGGCCTTGCTGGTGTCGCGGACGGAGGGCTTCTCCCCTGCGGACATAGAGTACGCGGCACGCAGCGCATCCCAGCGTGCCCTGGAAAAAGCCGTCTACACAGCCGACGCTCCCGGTGACGGCGCCTCCTCCGGGGGCGCCGCACCGGCGTCGAACGCCCGCAAGGGACCAGTCACGCAGGACTATCTCGACGCGATCGCCGACACCCGCACCACCGTCAGCGACGAAGTCCACCAAGACTTCCTCGAGGACATCGACTCTCTCGCCCGGGTTTAGAGCAACGCGGGGTCACTTACGGCCCATGTTGGCGCCCCGGATGGGCCGTAAGTGACCCCGCGTTGGAGAAGGAGGAACCGTGAACCTGTTTCTGACCATCCTGAGCGGGGTCGCTTGGACTACGGTTTACATTTGCGCGATCCGGATCGGGTTTCGCGATAAGACGTACGCGATCCCGGCGGCGGCGCTGGGTTTGAACTTCGCGTGGGAAGTCATCTACTCGGTGCATTCGCTCAGCACGAGGCTCTCCGTGCAGGGCGTCATCAACATTGCCTGGGCGTTGGCCGACGTCGCGATTGTGTACACGTTCTTCGCGTTCGGCAGGCGGGAACTTCCCGGATTTGTCACACGGCCGCTGTTCATCGGGTGGGCGGCTCTCTTGGGCTTGGCGTCGTTCGCGGTGCAGTGGCTGTTCATCACCGAGTTCGATTGGGATCCGGCCTCCCGGTACGCGGCATTCCTGCAGAATCTCCTGATGTCCGGCCTGTTTATTGCGATGTTCGCTGCCCGACGCAGCCTGCGGGGCCAGTCCCTGGTGATCGCTGTGGCGAAGTGGATCGGAACCCTCGCCCCAACGATCACCTTCGGGGTGCTCGAGAATTCACTGTTCATCCTGGGCATTGGCGTCCTGTGCAGCATTTTCGACCTGACGTACATCGGGCTGCTGTTGTGGGCCAAGAGGAACCCCGGCGCCCTCTCCCGGGTTCAGGACTCCGGGGGCCTCCCGGCGGTACCCTGAACCATGTCCATGAATCCATTGCGCCATGCATTGTCGCGCATGGGCGGGCGCGATCCCCAGGAGCTAAATCGCACCGCCACACCCCTGGAACTCTTCTTTGACCTCACTTTTGTCATCGCCTTCGAGGTGGCCGGCAGCCAGTTCGCTCATGAGCTGGCCGAAGCCCGTTTCGGCTCCGGGTTGATGGGCTTCACCTTCGCGATGTTCGCCGTCATGTGGGCCTGGATCAATTTCTCGTGGTTTGCCAGCGCCTACGACACTGACGACTGGGTCTTCCGGGTTGTCACCATGGTGCAGATGGTGGGTGTGCTCATCCTTGCCATGGGCATCGAGCCGATGTTCCAATCGCTCGACGAAGGCCACCGCGTGGACAACTCGACCATGGTGCTGGGTTACATCATCATGCGCTTGGCGTTGGTTTTTCAGTGGCTACGCGCGGCGAAGCAGGATCCGGAGCGCAGAAGCGCTTGCCTCACCTACGCGAAGTTCCTGGTGGTGGCACAGATCGGCTGGGTGGTGGTGCTGATTGTCCACGCCGACATCCTGACGAATTTCCTCATGGCTGCCCCGCTCTTCCTGCTGGAAATGGCGACGCCGACCATCGCCGAGCGCAAAGCCAAGACACCGTGGCACGCGCACCACATCGCGGAACGCTACGGACTCCTGGCGATCATCGCCTTGGGCGAGTGCCTGATCGGAGCCATCGAATCCCTTCGGGCAATCGTGGCCCTTCATGGCTGGTCTGTTGACGCAGCCCTCGTGGGTCTCGGCGGGACCGGGCTGGCCTTTGGAATGTGGTGGATCTACTTCATCCTCCCGGCTGGCCACGCCCTGCATCACCAACGGCACCGGGCATTCGCCTTCGGATACGGCCACATGTTCATCTTTGGGTCAATCGCCGCTACTGGTGGCGGACTTCATGTGGCCGCGCTCTTCATTGATCATGCTGCCCTCATCAGCGCCACCGTTGTAGTGGCCACCATCGCCGTCCCGGTGGCCCTGTTCAAGGTAGCCCTGAGTTCGCTCTACGGCTACCTGCTGGGTTTCGACCGCGCGCTCCTCGGGGTCACGGCCCTCGTGGTCGTGTTGCTTTGCGGCAGTGTGGGCCTGGCCGCCCTGGACGTCTCTGTTCCTGTCTGCATGATGGTCATTGTGGCGGCTCTGGCCCTCTCGATCGTGATCGACGAAAGGCGCGGGGCGGCGCGCCGGGAAGCTGCGCTGGAAAGGCTGGGGGCACACCCGGCCACCTAGGCGAAATCGTGGGTCCTGGCCCCAAACCGCCGTACCGGAACGCAGCGAACGGCCTGCACCCACGATGCCGCGGCGCGGCACATCGGCACGAACGTACCGATTCCCAGCGATCGACCCTTGATTCGCTTCCCATGGAGGCGGAAAATGGTGAAACCGGCACGAACGTACCGGAGCGCGGACAACGCGCATGCCCACAAAAAGGCGAGGAAGGATGGACATGTCCTCCAGGGAATTCACCGAGTCCCTTGGCGCGAAGGTCCGTGCCCGCCGCGGCTCCCTGAGCCTGAGCCAGTCCGACCTCGCAGACCTCGCAGGAGTCTCGGAGCGATTCGTCCGGTTCGTGGAGCAGGGGAAGACCACGGTCCAATTGGAGCCACTCCTTGCGGTCCTCGGCACTCTGGGCCTTGAGCTCAAGGTGCAACCCGCGAGCAAGCAATCCAAGCTGCCATGACCTTCCACCGCATCGCCGACGTCTACAAGCAAGGCGTCCTGGCCGCGCGCATCGAGCGGCATGAAGGCGGCACCAAGTTCAGCTACTTGCCGCGGTACTTCGACTCAGGCGGTCCGGCCGTTGCCACGACGCTCCCGCTGACGCGTGAAGCAGTGTTCACCCCGAGCGGCGCGGTTCCGCCCTATTTCACGGGCCTCCTCCCGGAAGGCCGCCGCCTGAATTCCCTGCGCCGGGCGGTCAAGGCCAGCGCCGACGACGAGCTCGCGCTCCTCATGGGCGCGGGCGGGGACGCCGTGGGCGATGTCCAGACGGTCCCCCACGGCGAGCCGCCCACGGAAGGAGGCTCCGCCGTCGTGCTCGACTCGAAGCTGCCGCTCGACTTCGATGCGCTGCTCGGCGATTCGGGCCTCATCGACCCAGTGGCGCTGGCGGGGGTACAGGACAAGTTATCGGCCGGGATGATTTCGCTCCCGGTAGCGCAAGCCGGCAAGCGCTTCATCCTCAAGCTCAATGCTCCCGAGTTCCCGTTCGTGGTGGAAAACGAGTTCCTCATGTTCCGTTTTGCCCGCAAGCTCCGGATACCGGTGAGCAGCGTGCAGTTGGTGCACGACGTCGGCGGGCGGGCGGGGCTGCTCGTCGAGCGTTTCGATCGCCTCACCGGAGCCGACGGCGCTCCCGTGCGCCTCGCCGTCGAGGACGGAGCCCAAGTGCTGGGCCTGTACCCCGCGGACAAGTACAGCGTGCCGTTCGGCGAGGTTTGCGCGGCGCTGGCGGCACACTGTTCCGCACCACTCCCTGCCTTGCGGAACCTCGCCATCCAGCTGGCTTTCGCCTGGCTGAGCGGCAACGGCGACCTGCATGCGAAGAACGTGTCCATGCTTCAGTCGCCGCAGGGCGAATACACCGTTGCCCCGGTCTACGACATCCCCTCCACAGTGGTCTACGGGGACAAGACGCTCGCGCTGGGCATCGGCGGCAAGAAGAGCGGAATCTCCCGTAAGCACTTCCTTGCCTGGGCCGCGAAGCTCGGCCTGACGGAGCGCGCAGCGGAAGGAATTTTGGGACTCGCGCTCACGGCCTCGGGCCCGCTCATCGCAGAGCTCGACGCCGGCGCCTCGCCTTTCGGGCCGCTGCAGACGAGGGACTGGATCAAGGAGCTAAAGCATCGGCGAAGGTTGATGGGCGGGTAGATTTCCCCGCACCGGGCGTCAAAGGGGCAGTCGAACTATCGCTTATTGCGTACCCGTTAACACCAACCCGATCGTGGCATAAAGTAAGGGCACCAAACGGTATCTGCGCGGCCCGCAGACCAGCGGAGCGCGGAGTCAGCATTTCCATTCGTACACAAAAGGGAGACCCTCATGTTGCTTTGGATAGCCATCATTATCGCTGTTCTCTGGCTTCTCGGCTTTATCGGCAATATCGGCGGCGGGTTCATTCACCTGCTTTTGGTCATTGCCGTGATCGTCCTGATCTTCCACTTCCTCCGGGGAAGATCCCGCGCCTAAGTACCGGGCGTTCGGTCCTAGGTTCAAGCGCATGGCGACGCTAGGCTCGCTCTCAGAGGCGAGATGGGCTCGCCGCGAGCCAAGGGATTGAACGTATGGCACAGCAGGCCGGACACCAATCGACATCCACCACGGGCACTCTTCCGCATTCACGCTCGTATCTGAGACCTACACGGTTGCTCTCTCAAAGCGAGCGGGAAAAGCTCCACCCATCGGTCCTGGCGGAGGCCGAGCGCCGGGCCGCAAGCATTCAGCTTCGAGTCGCGGACGCAATTACGGCCTTCGCCGGATCGATGAATTTCGTCTACCTGCACATTCTGCTTTTCGCTGTGTGGATGCTCGTGTTCGAGCAGAGTCCGTGGCCGACGTTGACTCTGATCGTCTCGCTCGAAGCGATCTTCCTCTCGACCTTCGTCATGATCGGACAGAACCGCCAAGCGGCTTTCCAACAGGTGAAGGCCGACCATGACTACAATGCCCAGGAGCATCTGCTCGAAGAGAACACCGACCTCACGCGCGCGATTCACGAGCTCACCGCCCAGATCCACCAGCGGGTCTTGGCGGAAGTCACCGCATCCACCAGCAGCTCGGCGTCCGCAGCCAGCCCGATACAGGATGACCCGACCAAACCTTAGGCAGGCGGGAGCTGCCAAATCGGACCGCTAGTCGGCCAATCGGTCCATTTCGGACAGGAGATCCGGGTTGATGCGCTGCAGGACCAAGTGGATTTCGCCACGGGGCACAGCCTTGTAAAGCACTTCCCGGGCGTCTGCGTACCGAGTGGTGGGTGCCTTGTCCGGCCATTTCTCGGCGAGCGCCCGCACGCGCTCCGGCACGGAGCTGTGGGCGTTGCAGGCGATCTTGACCAGGGTGGCGTCGTGGTCCTGTGCGATGTGCAGGACCACGGCTTCATCGTTGTCCGAGTCATCTTGGAAGCGGCGGGTTACGCGTTCGATGATGCCCACGGCACGTTCGGAAACGCCCATGTCGAGCAGCGCCTGCTTGGTAATCGGTGTGTCCTTGGCGATGTCGTGCAGGTAGCCAGCGATCCGGATGTCGTCGTCGAAATCGGCGAGCGCATCCCCTACAGCCAGCACGTGCTCGCGATAAGGCCGCTTCAGCTTGTCCTTCTGGCGATTGTGCGCCACTTCGGCAAGGACCATGGCTGTTTCAACGGTGAATCTCGGTTCGGTCATGGCTTCATCCTACTGAGCCAGTTCGGTGACTGCCTTCCGCACGGCGGCGCTCAGTTCGAGGTTGCGGCATCCGGCTCCGCCGGGTTCGGCCTGTTGCGGCACGTACCCGAAAGCGAGTTCATACACGGGGTCAGCGAATCCCAAAGATGCGCTGGCGCCGTCGTGCCCGAACGCCCGGTAGCTCCCGTATGGCGAGCGTGCATGCGATTTCATGAACACGGTCCCAAAGCAGCTGGTCTCGCCGAACACGCGGTCGATGCCGAAAACCTGCTCGGCCGAGACAGCCTGGATGGTCTCTTCACTGAGGAGGGGCGCGACGGCGGGCCGGTCGCCGTCGGCGGCAAGTCCGGTGAGTGCCGCAGCGTAGACGCGGGCCATGCCTTCGGCGCTGGCGACCCCGGCGGCGGAACTCAGGCCGGCGGCGCGCACCTCGCGGATGTTGGGCAGGTCAAGGATGTCCCCCACCGCCGAGTTGGCCGAAAGTCCGAAATGGCTCGCGGGATCAATCCACGGCTGGGAGGGGTCCTCGGCCCAACGGAGGGTGGCATAGCGGGACTCCTCGGACTCAGGCAGTCCCAGGAAGAAGTGGGCGCCCGTGACCGAACGGATGCGTTGTTCGTAGATTTCCTGGAGGGTGGACCCGGTGATCCTTCGGCAAAGCTCCTCCATGAAGACGCCGATGGTCAGGGCGTGGTACCCGAATGCGGTCCCGGGCTTCCAGAGCGGCCGCATCTGCGCGAGCTTGGCGGCGGCCAGCTCGGAGTTGTTGTATTCCTCGAGGGTGAGTCCGCCTTCGACTCCCAGAAGACCGGCCTGGTGGGAGAGCAACTGGGCCACGGTAACGGTGGCCTTTCCTTCGGCGCCGAATTCCGGCCAGTACTTGACCACTTCAGCGTCAAGGTCCAGGAAGCCGTCCTGGACCAAAAGCGCGATGACCAGCCCGGACACTCCCTTGGAACAGGAGAAAACACCGGTTACCGAATCCGGGCGGCGGTGCGGGCCGCCGCTGATGTCCAATACCTTGACGCCGCGGTGGTAGGCCGCAAGCTGGGCTGAATATTCCGGGTCCTCGCTGAGGAAACGGCCAAAGAGTTCGGCTACCGGTTCGAATCCAGGGGCAATCGTCTGTGCATCCACCCGGACAGCCTAATCCCTTCCGCCCCCTAACCTCGCTAGCTCGGCCAGGGAACCCGGCAGAATGGGCCCACCTTCCGCCCCCTAACCTCGCTAGCTCGGCCAGGGAACCCGGCAGAATGGGCCCACCTTCCGCCCACTAACTGCCGCGAGTGTCCATGGTCACCACGATCTTGCCCTTGGCGCGTCCCTGCTCCAGCGCGGCGAAAGCGTCGGCGATCTTTTCGAGCGGATAGCTGCTATCCACCACCGGTTTCAGTTTTCCCTCGGAAACGAGGCGTGACAGGAACTTCAAGTCTTCGCCACTGGGGTGCATGAAAAGGTAGCGGTACCGGACGTTGGCTTCACGGGCGCGGCTCCGGATTCCGAGGCTGATCGCCCAGAACAGCGCGGTCATCCAGGCCGGGGCCGCAAGGTCCTTCAGGGCCGTCTGCGGTTCGGGCATCCCCGCGATGCTGACCACTTTCGCGCCCGGCTTGAGGATCTTGAACGTCTGGTCCAGCGTTTCGCCGCCCACGAGATCCAGCGCGGCGTCGAAGCCATGAAGCACTTCGGCCAGGTTCTCCTTCGTATAGTCGACGACGGCGTCCGCCCCGAGCCGCCGCACCAACTCTTCCCCACGGGGAGACGCAGTGGTGGTCACCTCGGCGCCAAAGTACTTGGCCAACTGGATGGCAAGGGTTCCCACTCCGCCCGCGCCCCCGGAAATGAACAGCTTGGTCCCGGGCTTGATCTCGAGCTCGTCGCGCAGTGCCTGCAACGCGGTGAGGCCCGCCAAGGGAAGGCTCGCGGCCTCGGTGTAGCTGAGCGACCTTGGCATGAGCGCCACGAAATCCTCGTGGACGGCGGCGTGTTCGGCAAAAGCGCCCAGCAGGGTCTTGTCCACGCGGGCAAACACCCGGTCTCCCGTGGCGAAGCGGGTGACGCCCGGGCCTACAGCTTCCACGATCCCGGCCAGTTCGCTTCCAGCCACCAAGGGCAGCCTTGGCCTGGTGATCACCCGGACTGCACCTTCACGTTGCTTGTAGTCCACGGGATTGAGTCCCGCGGCAAACACCCTGACCAGGACCTCGCCCGGACCGGCAACCGGCCTGGGGACGTCCTGCAGCTCCATTGCGTCGGCGCCGCCGTAGCGGGTCAGCACATAGGCGAGCACTTAGGCCCCTTTCCGGAGGGTTGATTGCTGAATGCCATTCCATATCCATGGCCCGTGTGGCAATCGGGCCGGATCAAATCCATCCAAGGCCTCGCCAAGCGGCCCTCCCGGCAAGCCGAGCGATTCCAAGATCACGTCCCGCACCTCCGCGGCAGACAGCCCGACGGCGGCAAGGTCGCCGAGCGTCACCGCGCCGTCGCGCTTGGCCAGGCGGGCGCCGTCGCGATTCAGCACCAAGGGGACGTGGGCGTATTCCGGAACGGCAATGCCCAACAAGGACGCCAAATAGGCCTGGCGGGGTGTGGAGGACAGGAGGTCGTATCCGCGGACCACTTGGTCCACGCCCTGTGCCGCGTCATCCACCACCACGGCCAAATTGTAGGCAGTGACGCCGTCGTTCCTGCGGAGCACAAAGTCGTCCACGTCGCCCGTGTATGAACCGTGCAACTTGTCCTCGACAGTCCATTCGTGGGCTTCAGCGCGGAGCCGGATGGCTGCAGGGCGGTAGGCCCGGCGGATCTCGAGCTCCGCCGTCGAAAGGTTCCTGCACGTGCCCGGGTAAGCGCCTTGTGGCGCGTGCGGGGCGGACGGCGCATCCTGGATCTCGCGTCGCGTGCAGAAGCATTCATACGTCAGCCCTGCGTCCGCGAGCCGCTCGATCGCGTCGTTGTACAGCCCGGAACGGTCCGTCTGGCGGACGACGGCGCCGTCACACGTCACGCCGACGGCCCCAAGATCGCGGAGCTGGACTTCCTCGGCGCCGGCCCGAGCCCGGTCGAGGTCCTCCACGCGCAGCAGGAAGGCGCGGCCCGTGGAACGAGCGAAGAGCCAGGCGAGCATGGCGGTGCGCAGATTGCCCACGTGAAGCTCGCCGGAGGGGCTCGGAGCGAAGCGGCCAGCGGAAGTCATGGCACAAGACTATGCGCCGCCGGGCGTGCCTGCAGGATTCCGGGGAGGTCGGGGCCGCTGGGAGAATTGGGTACCTTTAGTTTCCAAAGAGAGGACCAACGTTGAGCTCAGCTCGAGCCAAGGCGATGGAAAGCCGAAGAAGGTTGGGGGCGAACTTATTCTTCCCGACGGGAAGAAATGCTTCGCGCATTTCTCGGTCATCGAGCAATCAGGCGGATACAGGTCCCTCAAGGCGGGTGATCTAGTGGACGTCGAGTGGACCGCCGCCTCCCAAGATGAATACGACTTTGTCGCGGTGTCGATTCAGCCTTTTTGAGAACACGACCCGGGCAGCACAAGAGCCCCTCAGCTACCGCAACGCGTTCGGTGGCTCAGGGGCTCTTATGGTGGTGCCGGCCACCCTTCATGGCGACGCCGACGTGGTGCGGAATGACGATGCGTGAACAAGAGTCAATCAGCGGCTGCGTCTTTGCGGGACGGTGTTTCGGGTGGCCGGGTGGTGTACCGGAGGATCCGTAGCCTGTGGGGTCCGGCGGTAGCCTTTCCCTTCGTTGCCACTATTTGAACAGAAACACTACAACTGGCGCAACGGACTCAATCGCCACTGGTCAATCTGACCGGTTCCTCGACGGAAGGCGATCAGGATGTGGTCACTTTGCCGAAGTTGGCTCCGCAGCTGCCCACGCGGCCATCGCGCCACGGAGCGCAGCACAAAGCTTGGTGGACACTTGGTCCTTGTCCAGGCCGACGGTGTTGAGCAGATCGAAAATTTCCCGGGGGTCGAAGAGGATGTTCCACAGGAACATGGCTTCGTCCCCGAGAGGTGGGAGCCCGAGTTCCTCGCAGGCCTCGCGGAGCGGCCGTTCCAAAGCCTCGGCCTGGATGGTCAGGTAGTACGCGCCGGAGCGAAGACGGGCCAGGTACCCCTCGCCGGAACGGGTGTGGACCATGGAACCGCCATGCTTGATGACGAGACCCACCCAGTGCCGGCTGACGCTTTCCAGCAGTTCCACCCCGGACGTGGTCTGTGCAACGCTGAAATCGCGCAGCTTCTCGCCAACACCGAAGCGGAATGCGGCCAGGACGTCCTCCACCGAGGCGAAATGTCGATACGCGGTCGCGGGAGAGATCTCGGCTTCGCGGGCGATGTCCGTCATGCTCACCGGGCCCTTGGCCTTGGCGAAGAGCTTCCCGGCGGCCCGCACCAGCTGGCGGCGGTTGCGTTGGGTGTCGCTGCGCATGGGCGCCCCCTTCCGTGTCAGATCCCAGCGTATCGCCTGAGCGGCGGGCGCAACGCTGGCCACGTCCGGGGCACTCACCGGAGCTCGGCCAGACCGGCCGCCAACCGCTCCACACCGGCGGTTATGGCCTCGGAGCTGGCGGCGTAGGACAAGCGCAAGTGGAACTCGCCGTTCCGGCCGAACTCGCTGCCGGGACGGACGGCGACGCCGTGGTTGCGAAGGTGGGCGACCATCGCGGCTGCCGGCAGCTCGACGTCGTACTTGGGGAAGAGGTAGAACGCACCTTCCGGCGAGCTGACCGTGAGACCCGGAATCTGCTGGAGACCGGTGGCCATGAGCTCCCTGCGCAACGCATAGGAAGCGTGCATGCGTTCGATGTCGGGGCCGCACGTCTTGAGGGCGGTGAGCGCCGCGTATTGCACGGCCTGGTTCATGGAGCCGTTGAAGGTGTTGTGGATCCGGGCGGCGGAGGCGATGACGTCGGACGGGCCCCAGAGGTAGCCGACGCGCCATCCGGTCATGGCATAGCTCTTGGAGAAGGTCTGGCAGTAGATGGTCCGGCCGGCCAGGGCTTCGATTTCCAGTGCCGAGGTGAAGGGTTCGGGCGTGTAGACGAGATCGCTGTAGGCCTCGTCGGAAAGGATCAGGGTGTCGGTTCCGGCGACCATGTCTGCGAGGGCTTCGAGTTCGCGGCGGGAGTGCACGATGCCGGTGGGGTTGGAGGGGTTGCAGAAGACGAACATCCTGGCGCCTTCAAGTGCGGTGGCCAAGGCTTCGAGGTCCCAGTGCAGGTCATCGGCCAGCGGCACCGGCACGGTGATGCCCCCGGCCATGCTGACGAGGTCCGCGTAGAGGGAATAGGTGGGGTCCGGGATGACCACTTTGTCGCCCGGGTTGACGATGCCAAGGATCGCCGCAGACAGGCCGGCCGTGCCGCCCTGCGTGATGAGCACGTCGCCGGGGCTGGCCACTCCGGCGAGGAGCTGGCCGATACGGGCAGCCAGCTCCTCGCGAAGCACCAGCTCGCCGAGCAACGGCGAGTAGTGGGTGAAGCCGTCCTCGAGGGCACGGGCGGCTGCTGCTCGAACCTGGGCCGGCGTGTCGAAATCCGGCTCGCCCATCGCCAAGGAGACGAGGTCTCCCTTGGATTGGGGCTGCTGCACCCGCAGCGATGTGCGCTGGATGCGCTGCACCGCCTCGGAGGGCTGGAAATCGGCGACGGCGGTGGCTGGCTCGAGTGTCATGAGGGTCCTGATCTGGGTGGTTGCTGAGATTGTTTTGGGGGCGGGCGATTTGGTATTGATTCCGCGGGAGGGCGCGTACAGCCGGCGGGGTTTCATCGCTGCGGCGCCTCGTCGGCGGGGGCTTCGTCGGCAGGGGCTCCGGCCCAGCGGCTGATCTCGATGTCGCCGGAGGTATCCCGCTGGATGGTGGGGGCGATGACCAATTCCTGGACCACGGTGCGCTGCGGCAGCGTCGCCACAAGGTGGATGGCCCGGGCCACGTCCTCCGGCTGGACCATGGCATCGCGCTCTTCCGCGCGAGGCGGGCGGGCGCGGTTGTCCAGGATAGGCGTCGCCGTTTCACCGGGCAGGATGGTCACCGCGCGCAGCCCGTCGTTGCGGAAGGTGTTGTGAAGGTACGTCATGAAGTTCCGGACCGCGGCCTTGGCCGCGCCGTACGCGGCGCCGCCGAGAAGGTTCGGATTCACTGCGGCGAGCGAGGAGACCGTGATGATGGTTCCGGTCTTGCGGCTCAGCATGTCCGGAAGGACTGCCTGGCTGAGCAGGTAGACGGCGTTGAGGTTGACGTCCAGGACGCCGTTCCATTCCTCCTGGCTGATCCACCGGACGTTGAGGACCTTGCTGGAGCTACCCGCATTATTGACGAGGATGTCCACCGGACCGAGGCTTTCGTGGACCCATTCCAGCAGGGCGTCTACATCGTCTTTGGAAGTGATGTCCGCAGCGCGGGCAAAGGCACGTCCGCCGTCGGCGACGATTTCGGTGGCGAGCTCCTGCAGAACGTCCTCACGACGCCCCACGAGCACCACTGCCGCGCCATCTGCAGCCATCAGGGCCGCCGTCGCGCGTCCCATGCCGGTACCGGCGCCGGTGATGATCGCGAGCTTGCCGTCCAGAAGTCCCATGGTGTCAGTTCCTTGCGCTTTAGTGTGAATCATTTGAGATGCCAATCACATATGAGAAGAGTTTCTCATTTCAGAAGATGATGGTCAAGTGTTTTCTTCGGGGACTGCGAGTCACGCCGCGGCGGGACTCGGCGAGGGAGCCGCGGAACTTGCGTAGAGGGGGAGCCCGACGGCGGCGAACAGGGCGTGCGCGCGCTCCTCCAGATGTGCCAAACCGCGCTGCTGTTCGCGGTATTGCTCCACCGCTTCGGCGTTGCTGATCCAGCGAAAGGTCATCTTCCTGCCGGGACTGGCCTGGCCCAGCATGGACAAAGAAGCCTTGGCTGCCACTGCGACGATCGGGTAGCCGGCGGTCAACGTCCTTGAGCGGCCCAGGATGATGAGTTCGTCGCCATGCGGGATTTCGAATGCCCCGATGGGGACCCCATGGGACACGATTTCCCCGAGTCCCTCCGGATGCACCACGGGCCCGTCCAGGCGGAGGCCGACGTGGTTGGATTTGGCGCCGACCGTGTAGTGGCTGGAGCTGAGCAATTTCCGGATGCCGGGCGTCCGGTTCGTTTCGGGACCGTCGACGACGTCGATGGTCCACACCTCGGGGTTGAAGTCCGGCACGGGAACAGGCAGCCGGAACAGTGGCTGGGTCAGGAACGGGTGCGTGAATCCGTGGTATCGGCTGTGGAGGGTGAGCGTCTGCCCGGGAGCGAGTTGTTGGGGGAATCCCATGCGCGATTCCGGCGCTGCGCTGCCCATGAAACGGGCGGTTTCCAGTTCGCCGCTGAACGCCAGGTAATTCCGCATGCCGCCGTTGGCCTTGGCGATCACAACCCGTGCTCCTGCAGGAAGACAAAGCGGCTCCCACATGGCCACCGCGTCGCCATTCACCCTGACCTCCGCCGGGACCCCGGTCACGGCGCACATCACGTCGTGCGTGGCCGTGAACGCGAACCGTCCGCCCATGATTTCCAGGCATGTGGCCTTACGGCTGTTGCCGACCAGGATGTTGGCGACCGCCGCGGAGTGCTGGTCTGCCGCACCTCCGCAGGGGATGCCCATGAACTCGGAATTCTCGCGACCCAGGTCCTGGAACGTGGACAGCCAACCAGCCTCGCTCACTTTGATGCCGATCGCGTGTTCAGGGAAGGTCACTGTTGCTCCCATCCGAGCCATCCGAGCCAGCGCCGCCCGAAGCACGCAGGAATCGGCCTTCAAGCCGTTCCCATTCACCCTCCGGAACCACTTCAAAACGCACCAGATCCCCCGGTTTGTATGACGTGGCGGGGTCTTCCCGGATATCGCAAATGGTGAGTGGAGTCCGGCCGATCACCTTCCAGCCGCTCGGTCCGGGGAACGGCTGGATGATGGCGTTGGTGCCGGCCACCATGACAGACCCGGGTTCCACGTTGGTCCGGGGCTCGACGCAGCGGCTGACCTGGCCCGGGAATTTCACGCCGCCCATCATGGGGGCCATGGCCGCGGCCAACAGGTTGATGGTCAGCACCGAGGACTGGAACTGCTTCAGCACGGCATCCGGGCTCAGGCCCAGTTCCCGGGCGACCCCCGGAAGGTCGGGGGAGAATTCCTCGCTGACCACCATCGGTATGACAAAAAGTGATTGCGAGGCGCCGGGTGCTCCCGGTTCCAGGCCTTTGCCGGCAACGGCCAAGCGGATGATCTGGGCCAATTGTTCGTGTGTCACGGCAAGGCAATCGAACTCGACCAACAAGGACTCGACGCCCGCCACGATGTCCAGCACCCCGTACGGCCGCACCTCCAGCAGCACGTCGCGGAGCCGTCTGGCCCCCGCCCGGCGGAGGTCGCCGTCGTCGTTCTTGACCCGGAGCATGAGGGCTGAGTCGCCGAACGGCTCGGCTTCCAGTTCGGGCGGGTGGTGCAGCCGCTCCGCGGGTGCTGTGTGCGTGGTCATGAGTCCTGCTCGGTGGTGCGGGTGATGGATCCGGGGGTTGTTCAGCTTCAGACCGTGGCGAGCCGGGCCTTTTCGGCGAGGACTTCCTGGAGGCCTGTGGCTTTGATGCCCGCCTTGTCGAGGGCCGCACGCAGTGCGGTGCCGTTCTGCAGGACCTGCGGGTGGTCGCCGTGGAGGAGGACGACGTCGGCATCGTGGCCCAGCGGGACCACCTTCCCGGTGACGGCGCGAACGGTCCCTTCGGTCACCACCTGGACCACGCGGCGGCCGATTTCCTCGGGGTCGTGCAGGAGTGCGCCTTCCCTGTTTCGCGAGACCGGCATGCCGTCTTCGCCGTAGCCGCGGTCTGCGAGGAAGACGTAGCCCACCTGAAGTCCGCGCTTGCGGGATTCATCGGCCAGGAGGCCGTTCTGGCAGATCACGATGTAGGAGGGGTCGTAGGCCTTGATGGCATCCGTGATGGCGCGGGCGTGCTTGGCGTCGGTCTGGGCGATGCTACCCATCCGGCCGTGCGGGGCTACGTGGCTGATCTTGCCGCCATGGATGCGGGCGAACGCGTCCAGGGCGCCGATCTGGTAGAGGACGTCGGTGCGGATTTCTTCTTCGCTGGCTTCGATGAGCCTGCGGCCGAAGCCCACCAGGTCCGGGTATCCGGGGTGGGCGCCGAGTTCGATGCCGCGCTCCACGCAGGCCTTGACGGTGGCATCCATGACCCTCGGATCGCCGGCGTGGAAGCCGCAGGCGATGTTGGAGGCGGTGACGAGGCCGAGCAGGGCGTCGTCGTCGCCGATCGTGTAGTTACCGTAGCTTTCGCCGAGGTCTGCGACGACGGCGACTGAATTGATGCTCAAGGTGGCTCCTGCTTCTGTTCCTGGTTAGGAGGTTCTGTTGTCTTGCTTAGGGTTCGACGGCGGCGGCTGCCGTTCCAGTGGCGGGCGGCCACCGCCGTCGGGGTTCTGGTCTGGCTAGTGAGTCTGCAGGGGCTGGCCCTTGGTTTCCTTCAGGAAGTAGACCGAGACGAGCGTGATGATGGCCGTCCCGATCGAGGCGTAGGCGGGAACCATGCTGTTGCCGGTGGCCTTGATGAGTTCCGTCATGACCAGCGGGGCGCTTCCGCCGAAGATGATGGTGCTGATGCTGAAGCCGATGCTGTACGCGCTGTAGCGGACCGTGGTGGGGAACATTTCGGTCAGGACGGTGTGGACGACCGCGGCGTGGCCGGAGAACGCGATAGCCATCACGATCGTGGCAACGCAGGCCAGCGGCATGTTGCCCGTGGTGATCATGGCGAACATCGGGTACGAAACCACGGCCATGAGCACGGCGGAGAGAGCCAATACGGGTTTGCGGCCGATGCGGTCGGACAAGCGCGCCATGAGCGGGATCGCGATGATGATGGCCACCAGGCTGACGGCGGTGACGAGGAGCGCCTGGAGCATCGTGAAGTTGTGTCCGGAGCCAAGCTGGGTCTTCAGGTACGTGGGCATGTAGGCGAACAGGAGGTAGTAGCCGGGACCGTTCAGTGCCGGAAGGAAGATGGTCAGGGCGATGGCCTTGAGGTGGCGCTTGGAGGTGAAGACGGTGCGCAGCGGGTTGCGTTCCACCTCGTTGCGCTCACGCAGTGCCGCGAAGTGGGGGGTGTCTTCCATCTTGGAGCGGATATAGAAGCCGACGTAGCCCAGGGGCAGGGCGAAGAGGAACGGAATCCTCCAGGCCCAGGCCTCCATGGTGGAATCTCCGAGGGCGGTGATGAGGCCTGCGGAAATGGCACTGCCGAAGAGGAGAGCGCAAAAGGAACCGACCGCAATGAAGCTCATGGAGTAGTTGCGGTGCTTGTTGTGGGCATACTCTCCGACGAAGGCCATGGCGCCTGCCACTTCGCCACCGGCCGAGAATCCCTGGAGGATCCGGAACAGGATCAGCAATGCGGGAGCGGCCCAGAAGATGACCGAGTACGACGGGATGAGGCCAATGCAGGCCGTGGCCCCGGAGATGAGGAGCAGGAGCACAGCGAGCAGGTTCTTGCGGCCCAGCCTGTCGCCCAGGAATCCACAGATGACGCTGCCGAAGGGACGGGCCAGGAAGCTCACCAGGAATCCGACGTTGGTCAGGAGCAAGGATCCGATGTCCTTGGAACCCATGATGTTGATGGCCAGGTACGTGGTGAGCAGGCCGTAGATGCCGTAGTCGTACCATTCCACGAAGGAACCCATGGTGCCGGCAAAGGTTGCTTTGCGCACCATCCTGCCGTCAGCGGTTACGACTTTGATTTGAGCGGTGTTCAGTTCCACTGAGTCCGTCGATTGCTTTGTCATGGTGGGTGCTTTCAGTCTATGAGGGGGCTGGGGTGGGAGAAAGCGCTAGCTGTATTCGCGGGTGATTTCCGCTGTCATCTCGGCCTCGTGCGCGGCCACGGCGATGACTCGTTCCAGGATTTCCGCGGCACGGGCCTGGGGGATGATGACCACTCCGTCGTCATCGGCGGCGACGATGTCGCCCGCCGAGCAGACGATGCCGCCGATGGCGACGGGTTCGCCGATGACTCCGGGGCCGTTCTTGAACGGACCCGCAGGGGTGACACCCCGGGCAAAGACGGGGAACTTGATTTCGGTGATGGTGGCGCGGTCCCGGATGTAGCCATCAATGATGGCTCCGGTGGCGCCCGCGGCTTCGAAACGCTGGGACAGCTGCTCGCCCACCAAGGCACGGTGTTCGTGGCCGAAGCCGTTGATGACCACCACATCGCCGGGCTGGATGTAGTTCAGCGCTTCGATGACGGCGGCATTGTCGCCGGCGGCGCCCAGCACGGGGAGGGCCGAGCCGACGCAGCGGGCGCCTTCCCAGACCGGGCTGATCCCGCCGTCGACGATTCCGAGCCGCTCCATAGCGTCACCGATGTTTGCCACGGGGAACGCCTCGAACGCTCGGACCAGTTCGCGGGGCGGCCGGGTCCAGGATGCGGTGCGGACGGTCAGTTCGAGTGTTGTTGCCATTTTCTTCGCCTTTGGTTTCTTCCCAAGAGCCGGCGCTTTGGGCGTCGATCGTCTTGAGACGTCAATCACATATGAGAAGAGTTTCGCGTTTTAAATTCACGCCGTCAAGGGTTTCCCGTTACGGGCATGTAAATGATTCGCAACCACGGCTCGGGGCGGCTCGCTCGCGTCGTCGGGCCTCGGTGCTGGGATTGTGCGGGAGAATGGTATCTGGTTGGACATTTTGACCAGTCGAACCTTGAGCGACCAGGCAGAAAGCAGCAGCGATGCAGGAATTGGATTCAACGGACAAGCGCATCCTTGCCGCGCTCGACGACGACCCCCGTGTGCCGATCATGGTCCTCGCCCAGCGCTTGGGCCTGGCGCGCGGGACGGTCCAGTCGCGCCTGGAGCGCATGACGGCGTCAGGCGCCTTGCGTCCGAACAGCAGCCGCGTACTGCCTTCCGCACTCGGACGGGGCGTTGCGGCGGCGGTGAGTGCGGAGCTGGATCAGAGCCGGCTGAACGAGGCGATCGCGGCCCTGCGCAACATCCCAGAGGTGCTTGAATGCCATGCGCCGGCCGGGGACACCGACCTCATCATCCGCGTGGTCGCAACGAGCCCGGACGATCTATACCGGGTGTCCGAAGAGATCAGGCTGTGCCCGGGGATCGTGCGCACGTCCACCAGCATGTTCCTGCGCGAGGTGATTCCGTACCGGACGACAGGGTTGCTGCAAGGCTGAGGTCATATTTGGAAGTAGTGGTTTCTGCGGGGTTTGCGGTGCGGGTCGATGTGCGGTGGCGGGATGAACCAGGGCACGCCCGCTTGGACCTGGATGTGCCAGTCTTCCTTGTGGATCAGATGATGGTGATGGCTACAGAGCAACGTCCCGTTCGCGGCGCTCGTGACTCCGCCGCGGGACCAGTACTCGATATGGTGGGCCTCGCACCAAGGGGCCGGCATGGTGCACCCGGGGAAAGCGCAGCCCTTGTCCCGCGCGGTGACGGCCTTGCGGATGTGCGGCGGGAAGATCCGTGAGGCCCGTCCGATGTCCAGGACCTGGCCCTCGCCGCCCAGGACCACGGGGATGATGTCGGCGTCGCAGGCCAGTTTGCGCAGCGTGGCGGCCGGGGCGGGCCCGGTGAACGTGAAGGACCCGGTGTCCAGACCTCGCCCGGGTTGCCCGGGCCGGGCGGGTACGCCAAAGAGTGCGGGGTGGCCGGGCCGGGAAGGCTGCCCGTCTTGCGAAGCTTGCCCGGTGTGCGGATCCCGGTGGTCCTGGGGGAAGAGGTCGCGGTGGTCGATGGTGGCCAGGATCTGCGGGCGGTGGCCGCCCGTGGCAGGCAGGGATCCCGCGGCCAGGGCGATCTTGCAGGCACCGACCAGACCGTCCAGGAGCTTCTGCGCCCGCGACCGCCGGTCCGGCGCCCCGGCACTCCCGGACGACTCGCCGGGGGAATCGCCGGATGCCTCGCCGGACGAATCGCCGGAAGGCTCCGCGCAGACCTGAGCTGTGCCCTGGGTTGCTGCGCCCTGGGGTGTGCGGGTTCGGGGGTTGGTGGCGGTGTTCATGACCGTGAGCAGGTGTTCGTATTGCTCGGTGGTGGCGAAGATCTCCACATGCGCCAGGCCGTGTTTGGGGCGGCGCAGGAACGCTCCTTGGTGGTGGCGGAGGGATTCTTCGGACGGTTCCGGTCCGTCCTGGTCGATCGCCTCGATCCAGCGCCGGGCCACCCTGGCCAGGAAGTCCTGGTCGTTTTCCTCCGCGGTGCGGGCCAGGGCGTATTCCATTTCCGTGGCCTTTTCCGGGCTGCACAGCGGGCGCACCTTCGCCACGGCCATCGTGATGATCCCGGCCGAGCGGGACCCGATCACCCCGGACGCCAGCGCCGCGGCGGTTTCCCCGTGCCGGGCAGGGACCGTTTGCCCGGTGAGGCTCCGGCCCGGCAGCAGCTCCCGGGCGAGGGCGAGCCGGCGCCTGGCCTCGGCGGCACCGATCCGCAGCAAGGACCGCAGGTGCTCGGCCGTGGACCTGAACTCCCCGCCCCGGGCGCTGCCCGTTCCCGGGGAAGAAGCCGCACCGGCCTGCACGTCCGCGGGGCCCGCCGTGGTCCCGGACGTCCAGCCCGCGCCGGCGCCTGGATCCGCGCCGGCGGCCCAGCCCGTTGTCCAGCCCTGCCGGCTGACGGGTTCATCGTTCCGGGCCCTGTCCAGCCCGGCAGCGGCGGCCACCTGGAGATAGTCCAGGGTCCGGGAGAGCTCCTCCACCCCGGACGCGAACGCAACAGCCTCTTCGAAACCCAGGACTCCGACGTCGTCCGCGGCTTTGTCCGCCAAAGACCTCGCTGCCGCCACGGCCCCGTCCAGAACGGCCAGCCGGCCGCCCCGCCCGCGCGGATCCACCAACACCAGCCCGCCCGGAGGCGTGCCCGGGCCCCCGGCCACGCGCCGACCACGGGCACGATGCGACGCCACGAAAAGCCCACCGGACCCAAGGCCCTGCCGGGTGTCGACGCATCCGATCGCTTCCATGGAAACACTCTGCCAGGAGGCTACGACATTTTTAGCCGGCCCCGGAACCAAGCCACCGATACCTACCGACGTTGGCTCGGCAACGAATCCCAAGGCCCCGACCGGTTCCGTCGTGGAAACCGAACTCAGACCGGCGGTCCCGCGTTCGGCTTGAGGTTCTTCATCACCAACGTCGAGTTGAGGCGCTCGACGGCGGGAAGCGCCGAGAGTTGGTCGTCGTAGAAGCGCTGGTAGGCCGGGAGATCGGCTGCGATCACGCGGAGGAGGTAGTCCGGCGAGCCGAAGAGTCTCTGGGCCTCGACGATGTTCGGAATGGCTGCCACCCGGTCTTCGAACTCCGACATCGTGGTGCGGTCAGCCTGGCGCAGGGTCACAAAGACTATCGCCTCGAATCCGAGGCCAATCGCCCCAGGATCGATGTCTGCCCTGTACCCACGGATGACCCCGGAAGCTTCGAGATCCCGCAGTCTGCGATGGCACGGAGCCACGGTCAGTCCCACCTTTGCGGCGAGCGCGGTGGCAGTCATTCGGCCATCCTCTTTGAGGTGGCGCAAAATAGTTCTATCGATTCCATCAATCACGCAAATATCTTACCGAAACCCCGGCAAGCCTGGCTAAAAATAGGAACACTTATGGGCCGATTTTCCATAAAGTTCATGGTGTAACCGCCAGCCAGGAGCCATCATGAATCCCCAGCTTTTCCTCGCCTTCGTCATTGTCGCCGTCACCTTGGCGTGCACCCCGGGCGTCGATTGGGCGTATTCGATTGCCGCTGGCCTTCGGCAGCGCAGTTTCCTCCCCGCTGTGGCCGGCCTGTGCAGCGGCTATGTGTTGCACACGGCCCTCCTGGTGGCCGGACTCGCCGCCGTTTTGACGGGCGTTCCGGGGCTTCTTGGCTGGCTGACGATCGCGGGTGCCGCGTACTTGCTCTGGCTCGGCGTGAGCACCATGCGCTCGTGGCGCGGCGCGAGCTTCAGTGCGGATGACGCCGTCGGGCAGTCCCGAAACCAATTGCGCACCTTCCTGCAAGGCATGGGTACAAGCGGCATCAACCCCAAGGGCCTGCTGTTCTTCCTGGCGCTTGTGCCGCAATTCGTGAGCCCGGAGGCGTCGTTGCCGGTGCCGGTGCAGTCAGGCGTGCTGGGCCTCACGTTCGTCCTATTCGCAGGCATCATTTACACGGTGGTGGCCCTCGGCTCGCGGAAGCTGCTGCAGTCCCGGCCTTCGGCCGCGCGTGTGGTGACCCTTGCGAGCGGCATCATCATGGTGGGCCTCGGGGCTGTCCTGCTCGGCGAGCAGCTACTTCCGATGCTCCGGTGACACGGCCGCTGGGCTATCTCGCTCTGGTGTTCTTGGGCGAGGCAGCCTATGGTCGGCTTCATGTCCGATGACTTTTCAGCTCTCGTGGAGGCCTTCAAGAAGGTCGGCGTATCGAGGGCGTACGGCCCGCCCCTGCAGATCGCCGGAGAAGAACTGATTCCGGTAGCGCTGGTGTCCTTTGGATTCGGCGGAGGCAGCGATGGGGGCAATGCTGCTCCCACTTGTCGGCGCCGTGGGGGTCTCCATTCGGGGAATCATTCGCACGCGTCGGGCGTAGCCGCCCTGCATTGGCCCCTGCTTTAGTCGCCCGGCTCGCCGAAGCCCTTGTTCCACATTCGGCGTATCTCGATGTCCTTGCGAATCCCATCGACCGCATCCAGCTCAGCGTCCTCCGTCTTGCCGCGCCGGACCCGCTCAGCGACAAAGGGCCTCGGCTTGGGCGTCCTCCGCCTGACCTCAAGCTTCGAGAGGGCCCGGTCCGTGAGGGCGTCGTTCCGCAAGGCGAGGCTGGTCTTCTTCCTGCGGAGTACCTCCTCAAGCGCGGCCTGCGCCGCCTCCCGCTCCCCCAACATCCTGAGCGACTGTGCCCGAATCAGCAGCAGCGCCGCCGAGAGGTCGTCCGTGTTGCGGAGCCCCTCAGTCCAGGCGACGACGTCGGCGTGCCGCTCGAGCGCCGCCGCCGCGGTGCAGCGGGCCAAGGCGGAGGGCAACGACGGCGGCAAGCTGGCCAGGGAGTCCAGCGCTTCCGCCGTCTGGCCCGTCTCCCTGAAGCAATGCGAGAGGGCGAGGAACACGGATTCCTCGCTGAACAGCACTGAAACGTCGATCCGCTCCGCCACCTCGATCCGCGTCACCACCCTGCGAAGGTAGCTTGATGAGAACTGGCTGGCGGCGTCGTCGATCCGGATGGACAAGCCCCGTTGCAGAAGTTCCGAGGCCCGGAGATATCCTCCGTGCTTGTACACAAGCAGCCCGGCAATCACGTAGCAGAGGCCAGCCCAGCCCGGGTAGGTACGCGCCAGGGTGATGAGCCGATCCGGTTCCGTGCTGGTGAAGACCGCGTCGTACACCGATTTGGCGGTCTTGCCAGCCAGCCGTTTGAGCCTGGGGACGTCCCCCGCGATGTCGATCCGGCCTGCGGCTTTTCCTCTCAGGACGCCCCAAATCGCACCGCCCAAGCCCTCAGCCAGTCCACCTACCGATGTGCGGACATGTCCGTTCCGGAACGGCGTGATGTCCCGGGTGTCCCCGAAAATCGCTCCGCGCACTCCGGGAACCGATGGCTCACTCACGGTTGCACTGCCATCACGGGATAAAGCGTCGCAGAATCGGGCATCACAGAACCATGCTAACTGCGCTTGTCCCGGCCTCTCCCCTCTATTTCCGGGGTTTTCGGGAGTAAGATATCCTCGTCGGCAGGGTTTCCGACTCCTTGCCGCGATACGGCCCTCCATTTGAAGGGCCGATGGAAATCGTGATCGGGAGGAGCTATGACTACTGCTTCACACCCCGCGCAGCACCACGCGATGGGGCTGACGCTCCACAACTCAGCACTGATTTTGGGCTGGGTTTTCCTGGCTGTTGGCGTCTTGGGATTTATCCCGGGCATCACCAGCAATTACGGCGCCATGACCTTCGCAGGACATGACTCGGGCGCCATGCTTCTTGGAGTCTTCCAAGTATCCGTCCTGCACAATATTGTCCATTTGCTGTTCGGCGCAGCAGGCCTGTACTTCGCAAGGACTGGAAGGATGGCGCGCGGTTACCTCATCGGTGGCGGCGCAATCTACCTCGTCTTGTGGATCTACGGCCTGATCACCATGTCGAACATGAGCGCTGACTTCGTGCCCATGAACGCTGCGGACGACTGGCTGCACCTGGTTCTCGGTGTTGTCATGGTTGCCGTTGGGCTATGGCTTGGACGCGATGTAAGGGAGGAGTCGAAGGGCCGCGCCATGTAGCGCCCCCTCACTCTGCAGCACTCTGCAGTTGCACGACGGCGACCGTCCCTTTCGGGCGGCCGCCGCCTTTGCGTCCGGGGTGCCTACCCGAGAAGCCGATGTTCGTAGGCAAAGGCCACTAGCTGAAGCCTGGTACGCAGCCCGAGCTTGCTGAGCACACTGCGTAGGTGGGATTTCACTGTCGCCTCGGAGACAAACAGGCTCTGCGCCATCTCGGCGTTCCCCAAGCCTTTGGCCGCCAGGAGGAACACATCCCGCTCGCGCGGCGACAACTCGTCCATCACGGCGAGGTCCGGCCCGGCGACCGGCACCGTCCTGGCCGCGTGCTGGAAGAGTTCGTGAACCGAACCGGGCGCGATCACCGAGTATCCCGAATACACGGTCCGGATGGCAGCCAGCAGAAATTCCGGTTCGGCGCTCTTGAGCAGGTATCCGCTCGCGCCCGCCTGCACGGCGTCAACCACGGCTTGATCCCTGTTGAAGGTCGTCAAGGCAATGATCTTTGGCTTGTCCACCCCGGCCGCATCGGCTTCCTCCGTGATGCGGCGCGTGGCCTCCACTCCGTCAAGCACCGGCATCCGAAGGTCCATCAGCATCACGTCCGGCCGCTGCCTGGCCGCGAGCGCCACGGCTTGTTCGCCGTCGTCGGCCTCCCAAGCCATGTCCATGTCCGCTTGGCTCTGGACGAGCATGCGGATGCCGGAGCGGAACAGTGGTTGGTCGTCCACCAAGGCCACCGTGATCGGTGTTTCAGCCACGTCCGACGCTTTCCCGCTCAGTGCCCGACGACGGCGAGGCGGCCTCGAGAGCCAGTGCCGGCTCCTGCTCCAGCCCCTCAACGGACGGAACACCCTCCTCTTCCGCTCCACCTTCCGGAAGGAGCGCTGCCGGCCGCGAACCATAGGGGATGAACACCGTCACGCGGAACTGCTCGCCGTCGGGCCCGGAACTGAGCCAGCCGCCGGCTAGGTGGGCACGCTCGCGCATTCCGGGGATGCCGCGCCCCACGCGCTCGGCGGTACCGCCGTCGTCCGTCCCCCCAATCGAAACGGACGCCGGCAATTCCGACGCGACGTGCATGGTCAGCCCGGGGCCGCTCCAGTCGAAATGAAGGCGCACGGCGGTGCCGCGTCCGCCGTGCTTGAGGGCGTTCGTCAGGCATTCCTGCACAATCCGGAATACCGCGAGTTGCTGGCCCGCGCCAAGGTCCACCGGGGTTCCGGTTTCGCTCTGCTGGACCTTGAGGCTCCCCTGGCGCATCCGCTCCACAAGAGGCCCGACGTCGGTGAGCCGGGGCTGCGGAGCCACCAGACCGTCGTCGCGCACTCCCTCAATGACGCGCTGGGCGTCCACGAGTGCGTGGCGGGCTGACACCGCGATATTCTCCAAGGCGTCGAGCACCGCTTTGGGTTGGTCCTGGCTGAGATAACGGGTGCCGTCGGCCTGCGCGGCGATCACAGCGAGCGAGTGCGCCAAGACGTCGTGAAGGTCGCGGGCGATCCGCGTGCGCTCCTGCTCCACGACAAGCTCGACCTCGGTCTCCTTGAGGTTTGCTTGGACGAGGACCTTGGACTGGAAGAGCTTGCCCCGGTCCTCATACAGAGCCAAGGCGATGCCGACGGCGGCACATCCAGCGGCGATCAAAATCAGGGTGGAGAAGAGCTGCCAGCCGTAGTAACTCAGGGCGCCCCGGTCTCCCGAATATAGTGGCCTGAACCAGCCAACGCCCTGCCCGTATCGCCACGACAACATCAAAAACGTTATGACGGCTGTGAACACGAGGTTGGCTACTCCTGCGATCGACCGCTGCCTGCGGGACCCGGTCCACAGAATGAACGCCAGCGCAATGAACGAACCGATGTAGATCGCCCAATGATTGGGCCAAGGCGCACGGATGAAATGGATCAATTGACCGAGCAAAAGGATGGCGGTCAGCCCGAGTGACACATAGGGTTTCCACACCGCCGTAGCTATAGCCAAGGTCATCAGAACGAGCATCCAGGTGCCGGGCCAATAGTTCAGCCCCGGCCACGGCCCCATCCTTCCCGCTTCCGCCACGCACCACAGCGTGAAGAAAATGACGGCCGCCGCAGGGGCGCCCCAATGCCGTACAACTTTCAGTGTCTGTTCCATGTCAGCCACCCTATCCACGGCCAAGCACGGGGGAACGCCGATTCCGCGCTCCGGGCTTCGATCTCCACCCGGAAGCCAGCGGATTCATCCTTGGAGCCAGCGCGAGACGTGAGCGAGCGTTTGGGAAAATGCCGGCATAAGTGAGCGAGCGTCTGTCGAACCCAACGCGCGCTCACATATCGGGCCAAAATCCCAAACGCTCGCTCACCTATTCGGCCCACATCCCAAACGCTCGCTCACCTATTCGGCCCACATCCCAAACCATCGCTCACTTATCCCGAACGGCGGAACAAAAAGAACGACGGCGACCCTCCCCAGCACGGGAGGGTCGCCGTCGTCGGCTCGTAGGGTTAAGCGCGCGGACTATTCAGCCGCCGCGGCGACCGCCGCGGTGACCGCAGGGGCAACACGGGGATCCAGCGGGCTGGGCACGATGTAGTCTGCCGAGAGTTCTTCCTCCGCCAGCGCGGCGATGGCGCGGGCCGCGGCGATCTTCATGGCCGGTGTGATGCGGCGTGCGCCGGCGTCCAAGGCTCCGCGGAAAATTCCGGGGAAGGCCAGGACGTTGTTGATCTGGTTCGGGAAGTCGCTCCGGCCAGTCGCCACGACGGCGGCGTACTTGACGGCGACCTCGGGCAGGACTTCCGGGTCCGGGTTGGACAGGGCGAACACGATCGAGTTCTCGTTCATGAGCTTCAAGTGTTCCTCGGCCAGCTTGGACGAAGAAACGCCGATGAACACGTCGGCGCCCTGCAGGGCCTCCGCGGGTCCGCCGGAAAGGGCGCGGGGGTTGGTGCGCTGGGCGAAGCGGGCCTTGACGCTGCCCGAATCGGCCACCAGGTCGGCGCGCTCGGCGTTGATGATGCCCTTGGAATCCAGGAGCACAACGTCCTTGACGCCTGCGGTCAGCAGGATCTCGGAGACCGCGATCCCCGCGGCGCCAGCGCCGGAGACCACAACTTTCAGTCCTTCGAGCTCACGGCCGGTCACCTTGGCGGCGTTCGTCAAGGCCGCGAGAACCACGACGGCGGTGCCGTGTTGGTCATCGTGCATGACGGGGCAGTCGAGGGCTTCGATGAGGCGCTCTTCGAGTTCGAAGCAGCGAGGTGCTGAGATGTCTTCGAGGTTCACGGCGCCGAAGCTAGGACGCAGACGGACCAGCGTCTCGATGATTTCGTCCACGTTGGTGGTGTTGAGGACCAAGGGGATGGAGTCAAGATCACCGAAGGCCTTGAAGAGCGCGGACTTTCCTTCCATGACGGGGAGGGAGGCGCTGGGTCCGATATCGCCCAGGCCCAGGACAGCGGTCCCATCGCTGACGACCACAACGAGCCGCTCTGCCCAGGTGTGCGTGCGTGCAAGCTCCGGGTTCGCGTGGATCGCGCGGCTCATTTCGGCGACGCCGGGCGTGTAGGCGATAGAAAGGTCCCGCTTGTTCAAAAGCGGCACGGTGCTGGACACGGAGAGCTTGCCGCCTTCGTGGGCGGTGAAGATTTCCTCTTCACTCAGCGCCAGGGCAGTCAGATTCTGTTCAGGGGTGATGGTCTCGACGGACACGTCGTTGTCTCCTCAGGCTAGCCGTGAACCCACGGCACAATTCGGGCAGGTATAGAGGCTTCGGTGCCGGACCAAGGGTGGCTGGTCCGTGCGGTGAAACTCCTGCGGATATGGGCTGCTAGCCGCTTGGGTCCTGTCTTCGTAGACAGGGGCCTGATAGGAAGACTAGAGACATCCAGTCTTAAACTCATACTTTTGGTCGTAGTGGTCTAGACCAATTACGGTGATTCCCCGAAAAGCTACGCGTCCGCAATCAACTTGCAGGCGTTCTTGAGGTCCTTCTCTGCGTCGAAAAGTGAGATCCGGCGGCAGTTGACGGACTGGACCAGACCACTGATGACGTGGAGCAGTATCCGAGCCCTCCCGGCATCGCCGATCGCAGCAGCGACCATCTCGGCCGAAAGCGCCTCGATATCGCGCAAGAGTACGGGGATGTCACCATCGCGGGTGTCCCACGTGCGGGAAAGGCAGTGTTCTACAGCGGGTTGCATGACTCGCATATGGAAAATTTCCATCCCGAGACCGGTGAGCTCTTGCTGGCTGCACCTCGAAGATGCCGGCTTGGCGTCGTTGAGTTCGCGGAGCTGCTGCCGGTAGACGGCGAGCATCAGATGGACGGTGGACGGAAAGTAACGGTAGAGCGTCCCCAGCG
Organism: Arthrobacter sp. FW306-1B-F12A; assembly: GCF_058781865.1. Classification (NCBI taxonomy): domain Bacteria; kingdom Bacillati; phylum Actinomycetota; class Actinomycetes; order Micrococcales; family Micrococcaceae; genus Arthrobacter; species Arthrobacter sp. FW306-1B-F12A. The sequence goes on along the minus strand of NZ_JBYSXD010000004.1, from coordinate 127,301 downwards.
GAACGTGGGCCCGAGTGGATACATCCGAGAGGCTCACAGTATCGAACTGCCGCTGGGCGAATCCCGCGGCAGTCTTCAGTATCCGGGCGTAGCGCAATAGCTGTCTCGGCGTGGTGGGAGCAGCCGCCATTTGGGGCAACCCCGCGGCCAGATCCAGCGAATACGGTTCCAAGGAGTTCGGTTCGGACATTTCCGGCGTTCTGTTGGTTTGGGCTTCGTTCGGGGAGATTGCGCGGCCCCCCATAGACCGAGCGCGTCCTGACAATGATACGGCAGCAAGTTGTCAGTTCCCTGAGAACGGATTCCCAGGTCTACGCGACGCCCTTGATCTTCACCACGAATACCGCTCCCAGCAAGCCAATGACCGCTGCGGCCACATACAGCGAGACGTAACCACCCCAGAACACAACGAAAATCGAGGCAATCGCCGGCGCGATCACCTGCGGCAAAGAGTTGGCGATGTTGATGACCCCAAGGTCCCTGCCCCGATCCAAGGCCGCAGGCAGCACTTGGGTAATGAGGGCGAAGTCGACCGCCAGATACGCACCGAAGCCCACGCCGAGCACCACGGCACCCGCAATGGCCCCCGTCCACGTGGGTTCGAACGCGAGGATCAACGCAGCTATCGAGATGACGACGGAGGAAGCAATGACCAACGGTTTGCGTTTGCCCATGCGGTCGCTGATGGCACCGCCCACCACGCTGGTGATGATCACCATGACGGCATAAAGGCCTGTCAGGATGAGGACGCCAAACTCCGGCTTGATCCCCTGCATTTCCTCGATATGCACGGCATCTTTGAGGAAGAAGAGCAAGTACAAAGTGACCATGTGGTTGCCGACATTGACCAGGAACCTCGTCAACCATGCCCACGCGAAGTCCGGGTATTTGACAGGCGAGATCCAAAAGCCCTTGACGAATGTCCACAGTTTGAACGGTGGCCTGGCCTCGGGAGCGAGAGGCACGTCGCCATTCTTGAAAAGATAGAGCACGACGCCGGCCAGCAGCGCAGCGGCGCACAGGATGTAGCCGAGGGCAAAGTTCCCCGAAACTACGGAAGCGATGACTGCGCCAACGAGAATGCCCACCGTCTGGCCCATGGCCGCAAGGCCGCCGACCGCGCCGCGTTGGGGCACAGGCACGCGGTCCGGAATAGCCGCCGTGATCGCCGCATAGGCCCCATTACAGCCGCCTTGGACAAGGCACCACAGAATAGTCATGACCGCCACGTTGGGAGCTCCCGCTAGCGCAAGCAATGCGGCGGTACCCAGGATGGCCCCGAAAAGCACCCAAGGGACTCGCCGTCCGAAGCGGGACGTGGTTCGATCGCTGAACGCTCCAAACAGGGGATTCGCGACCATAGACACCGCCGCACCACATCCCGTAACGAGCGCAAGGATGGCTTCCTTCTGGCCTTCGTCAAAGTGGATGGCCTGCTGTCCAAGCAGAACCTGGATCGGGCCGAAGAAGGCGGCGTTGATGCCAACATTGACGAGCACTACTCCGGTGACCCACAGCGACCGGACGCGCTCCACGGGCTCGGCGAGCGCCGTCGTCGGGCCTTGCGTTCGCGAAGGATCGAGGGCAGGATCCGCCACCGGTCTTTCAGGCAATGAACCGGGCAGATCGGACAGGCTCATGACGGTACTCCCCTAGCCTCTGGACGTGTGAATTCAGCCTAGCGCCGAGGGAGCCTGCCCGGCTGTCATGAAGGCGCGTATGTGGACAACCGGCAAGCCCAGGACCCGCTATGGCTCGTCCGCACGCGTTAGGGTAACTCCAACGGACCGAGGAGGATCAACGATGAACAGCCCAGCGAACCCCATCAACACCGCCGATCTCTACGACGAGCGTGCCGAAGAAGTCGAGTCGATATCACTGCAGTTCCAGGACCTCGGCGGCATGTCCCACTTCAACGGCCCCGTTCGCACCATCAAATGCTTTGAGGACAATGCGTTGGTGAAGACCATTCTGGCAACACCGGGCGAGGGCGCCGTGCTGGTGGTGGATGGTTATGGCTCCCTGCGCACCGCCCTCATGGGGGACATGATTGCCGAAGGCGCCGTCGCGAACGGCTGGGCCGGCGTCGTGATTAATGGCGCCATCCGCGATCGCGTGGCGATCGCGAAGCTGCCTTTGGGCGTCAAAGCCCTTGGGAGCAACCCCAAGAAGAGCTCCAAAGTGGGCCGTGGCGAAGTGGACATCGCCTTGGTGATTGACGGAGTGCACATCGAACCCGGCAACCTGATCTACTGCGATCCTGACGGGATTCTGGTGGAGCGGTGACATTTTTCTCGCCAATCGGGTAGGACAGGGAATACAGGAGCCATTAGGATAGTTACTGAAAGCAACTATCCTGCTTAGTCCCCTTACATCCACCCTTGGAGAAGCAATGTCCAACGCCACGCCTGTGCGGGCCGCCGGAGAGGTCTTGACACACCGTCAGACGCTTACCGTCATGGTGGGCCTCATGCTCGGCATGTTCCTGTCCTCCCTGGACCAGACCATTGTGTCCACGTCCATTTACACGATCGCCAACGACCTGGACGGCCTGTCCCTGCAGGCGTGGGCCACTACGGCCTACCTCATCACATCCACGGTGACCACCCCGTTGTACGGCAAGCTCAGCGACATCTTCGGCCGCCGCCCGCTGTACCTCGCCGCGATCCTGATCTTCCTCGCCGGATCCCTGTACGCCGGTTCCGTGCATTCCATGACCGAGCTCGCCATCGCCCGCGGCATCCAGGGCATGGGCGCCGGCGGTCTGCTGGCCCTCGCCTTGACGATCATCGGCGACATCGTTGCCCTGAAGGATCGTGCCAAGTACCAGGGCTACTTCATGTCCGTCTTTGGCGTTTCCTCGGTGCTCGGGCCCGTGGTCGGCGGTGCCTTCGCAGGCTCGGCCAACATCCTTGGCTTCGACGGCTGGCGCTGGGTCTTCTTCATCAACCTGCCCATCGGGCTGGCCGCACTGGCTGTGGTGTTCTTCTATCTGCACCTGCCCGCGAAGCACGTCAAGCAGAAGATCGACTACTGGGGCGCGGCAGCCATCACGCTGGCAATCGTTCCGCTGCTGCTCGTGGCCGAACAAGGCCGCAGCTGGGGCTGGACCTCCGGGAACGCATGGATCTGCTACGGGCTTGGCGTCATCGGCATCATCGCCTTCCTGCTGGTTGAGCGGCGTGCCGGCGACTACGCGCTGATCCCCCTTCGGCTCTTCAGGAACATCACCTTCGGCTTGTCTTCCCTGCTGAACTTCATCATTGGCATCGGTATGTTCGGGGCCATCGCGATGCTCCCGATGTACCTGCAGCTGGTCAAGGGCCTCACCCCTACCGAGGCCGGCCTCATGATGATCACCTTCACGGTGGGCATCCTCTTCGGTTCCATTACAGCGGGACGGACCATCTCGGCGTCGGGCGTTTTCCGGATCTTCCCGATCCTCGGCACCGGCATCCTGACCGCCGCCGCAATCGTCATGGGCCTGTCCCTCGGCGTGGACACCGGCCTCTGGGTTCCCGGCCTGATCGCCGTCTTCTTCGGCATGGGCCTGGGCTTCTGCATGCAGCCGCTCACTCTGGCCATGCAGGTCTCCGTGCCGCCGAAGGACATGGGCGTGGGCACGTCCACCGCGGCGTTCTTCCGATCCATGGGCGGCGCCGTGGGTACCGCCGTGTTCATCTCGATGCTCTTCAGTCTGGCCGCCGACAAGATCGCCTCGGGCATGAAGGACGCCATGGGCAGCGCGGACTACCTCAAGGTGCTCAAGGATCCTGCGGTTGCCGCGGATCCCGCCAACGCCAAGCTGTACGACTTCTTCAAGAACGGCGCCACAAACGATTCGCTGAACGACACCAGCTGGCTGCACCACGCCAACCCGGCGCTCACGCGGCCTATCCTTGAAGGCTTCGCGCAGTCGATCGACACTGTGATGCTGACCGCCGCGGCGCTCACCGGCCTCGCGTTCCTCATCACGTTCGCCTTGCCGAACAAGAAACTCACGGATCCGAAGGCGGCAGCGAAGGAATCCGTTTCCGCGCACTAATATCTCGATCCGCGTCACGGCAGGCAGTCTTTTGGACTGCCTGCCGTTGTCGTTTCCAGTGTTCGCGCGGTGGCGTGCCCGACGGCGGCGTGAAGGTTTGCGTGGCGTGACACGTCCGGTGTGGCTGGCCCGGTTGACTGGAAGTCACGCTGGCAGCGTGCCACACTGTGTAGCGCGAGTGCACCGGCGTCCCCGTCGGAACCAGCTGCCGACGACGACCGCGCCGCACAATCCACCACATTTCCTCAAGGGAGAGCCATGCCCAATTCCAGCTCCGACAGCCGTTCCGGCGTCCCACGCAAGGTAATTGGCCTGGCCGTTGCCGGAGCTGTGGGCGGTTTCCTCTTCGGCTTCGATTCCTCCGTGGTCAACGGGGCAGTCGATGCGATGAAGGCCGAATTCATGCTGAGCGAAGCCGTCACGGGCTTCGCTGTGGCGATCGCGTTGCTCGGCTGCGCGGCAGGGGCGTATCTAGCGGGCAAGGTGGCAGACCGCTATGGCCGCATCCCGGCCATGAAGCTTGGTGCCGCACTCTTCCTGGTCAGCGCCATCGGGACGGGCTTGGCCTTCAGCGTCTGGGACCTGGTTTTCTGGCGACTGGTTGGCGGCCTGGGCATCGGCCTTGCGTCGGTGATCGCGCCGGCATACATCTCGGAAATCTCCCCGCGCCAGGTCCGCGGCCGGCTCGCGTCGCTGCAGCAGCTGGCGATCACCACCGGCATTTTCGCGGCCCTGCTGTCCGACGCCGTCCTGGCAACGTCCGCGGGAAGCGCACACCACGCCTTGTGGCTCGGAATTGAGGCCTGGCGCTGGATGTTCATCGCGTGCGCCGTGCCCGCAGCGATATACGGCCTGATCGCCTTCCGACTGCCCGAGTCCCCGCACTTCCTGGTCCTCAACGGCAAGGAAGACACCGCACGCAAGATCTTCGACACGCTGATGCCCGGCGACGATACCGAACGCCATATCCGCGAAATCCGCGACTCCATCAAGCAGGACGAACTCTCCACCAAGAAGGGCTCGCTCCGCGGCAAGGCTTTTGGCCTGCAGCCCGTGGTGTGGATCGGCATCATCCTGTCGGTGCTGCAGCAATTCGTGGGTATCAACGTGATCTTCTATTACTCCACCACCCTGTGGAAGGCAGTCGGCTTCCACGAGCAGGACTCGCTGGCGATCTCGGTGGCAACGTCCGTCACCAACATCCTGGTCACGCTCGTGGCCATCGCCCTCGTGGACCGCATTGGCCGCAGGCCCATCCTGCTGACGGGCTCCATTGGTATGGCTGTGTCCCTGGGCGCCATGGCACTGGCCTTTTCTTCCGCGAGCGGGACGGGTTCTTCGGTTTCCTTGAGCGGCGCCTGGGGTCCTGTGGCCCTCGGTGCCGCCAACGTCTTCGTGGTGAGCTTCGGCGCTTCGTGGGGACCGTTGGTGTGGGTGCTCCTGGGCGAGATCTTCCCGTCTCGCATCCGGGCCCGTGCGCTCGGCCTGGCCGCCGCAGCCCAGTGGATCGCCAACTTCGCCATCACCTTGAGCTTCCCCGTCATGGCGGCCGGTTCGCTTCCGCTGACGTACGGCATGTACGCACTGTTCGCGGCGGCGTCGTTCTTCTTCGTCATGTTCAAGGTGCCAGAAACCAACGGCATGTCCCTCGAACAGGCCGACACTTTGTTCGTCCCGAAGGGCTCCAAGCCTGCGGAGCTCGCGGTCACACCCCAGTAGCCCCCACCCAACTGACTCGCATTCGTTGTCGTTATGAGGCCTCAAAACGACAACGAATGCGAGCTAGTTGGGCCCTCCTACACGAGGTGCGGTTCGTGGGACTTCAGGAAGCGGCGGCCGCCAGCGGCCACGAGGATCGCGAACGCGAGGGCAAGGGCGGCCGCGAAGAACGGAACCTGCGGGCCGAAGTGCTCACCCAGCTGGGCCGCGACAAACGGAGCCAGCGCCCCGCCCATCCAGCGCACAAAGTTATAGCCGGCCGAAGCCACGGGACGCGGCGAATCGCAGACCTCCATGGCCAGTTCGGTGTAGAGCGTGTTGTTGATGCCCAGCAGGGCGCCCGCCACAATGACAAGCACGACGACGGCAGTCACCGAGTGCCCCGCGGCCAGTCCCAGCCCGACGAGGTCCAGCAAAAGAGCGGCGAGGGTGCCGACCAGGACGTTGGTGGTTCCGAAGCGACGCTGCAGCAGGGGAGCCACGAAGACCGAGAACACGGCCACTGCTACGCCCCAACCGAAGAACACGGCGCCGATACCGTAGGCGTCCATTCCAAGGATGAAGGGCGTGAAGGCAAGGATCGTGAAGAAGCCGTAGTTGTAGAACAGGGCACTGGCCGCAGTGGTGCGGAGGCCCTTGTGACCCAGGGCAAGGAGAGGGTCACGCAAACGGGCCTTCGTTGCCGGCGTCGGGGTCTTGGGCAACAAGGCCAGCAAGGCGATGAAGGAAACGGCCATGAGGACGGCGGTGCCGAAGAACGGCGCGCGCCACTGCCAGCCGCCCAGAAGCGCGCCGAGCAACGGGCCGAGGGAAATGCCCAGGCCAAGGGCTGCTTCGTACAGGATGATCGCAGTTCCGGTTCCACCGCTCGCGACGCCGACAATCACGGCAAGCGCGGTGGCCACGAAGAGAGCGTTGCCAAGTCCCCAACCCGCGCGGAATCCGACCAGCTCACCCACGCTTCCGGACAGGCCGGAGAGCGAGGCGAACACGACAATCAAGGCCAGGCCGATCATGAGCGTCTTCTTGCCGCCGATCCGCGAAGAGACGAACCCCGTCACGAGCATCGCGACCGCAGTCACGAGGAAGTAGCTCGTGAAGAGCAACGACACTTGGCTGGGGCTGGCCTGGAGGTTCTTGGCGATGGCCGGCAGGATCGGGTCCACCAAACCGATGCCCATGAAGGCGAAGACGGCGGCAATCGCCGTGGCCCACACAGCCTTGGGCTGCTTGAGGAACGAAGCCTTCTCGGCCTCGAGGGTTTCTTCCGCTGGCTGCAGTTGCTCTGCGAGCTGGCCTTTCATGGACTGCTCTCCTAGTTTCTTGGCTTGTTCAGTTCTGGACTGAATGGTTGATCTTGTCGAACACCGGAAGGGCGGCTTCCACGGCGTCGCGTTCCGCCTGGCTTAGCGTTCCGAGGATCCCGGCGATGAATTCGTTACGGCGACGGTCTGCGTTCTCGACGGCGGCACGCCCCGCTGCCGTCGCGGCGACGCGGACGGCACGGGAGTCGTCCGGGTCCGCTTCGCGTTTGACCAGGCCCGCGCGCTCAAGCTTGATGATCTGCTCCGTGGCACTGGGAACCTTGACCCCAAGGTTCCGTGCGATCCCACCGACGCGGGCACCGCCGTCGAGCGCCATCTTGAGGACGCCAAGCTGGGCCGAGCTGAGTTGCTCCTCGGAATCGAGGCGGCGCATCACGTAGACGCTCTGCCGCAAAGCTTCCCGGAATGATTGGGCGAGGGCAAGGAGCGCGTCGTCAACGTGATTGGTATTCATATTTAGGTATCCTAACAGTTAGGCTGCCTAAATATCAAGGGGTGCGTGCCTTTGGTTTGGCGCGGCCTCCAGGCCGCCCGCGCTACAGCGCCAGCTTCATTCCCTCGTGACTTGCCACGAAACCAAGCCGCTCATAGAAGCGATGGGCGTCCTTGCGGGACTTGTCACTGGTGAGCTGGACCAGGGTGCAGCCCCTGTTCCGCGCCTCTTCGATGGCCCATTGCATCATGGCCGCACCGACACCGTGATCCCGCAACTCGGCGGCGACGCGCACGGCCTCGATCTGGCAGCGCAGCGAGCCCTTCCGGGCCAAGCCCGGGATGAAACTCAGCTGGAAAGTTGCAACACAAGCGCCGTTCAAGTGGCCCACCACCAACAGTTGGGCCGGATCCTCGTTGATCTGCTGAAACGCCTGCAGATAGGGGCCGACGTCCTCGGCATTTTCACGGGAACTGCCCAATTGATCGGCGGCGAGCAGTCTCAGGATGGCAGGGAGGTCCTCCCAATGGGCCCGGCGGAGCGTGAAGACGCCTTCGTCCAGAACCATGCTCAACAGCGGCTTCACTCCTGGATTTGCGTGACTCATAACACCAGCCTGACACAAGCTGGCGGCTTCGGTTTACGTGCCTTCATGAATTCTAGGTGAAACGATCAATCACAAATTTTTGAATGGTTCGAGTTAGTTTGGACTAGCAGAATTGTTAGCCACGTCACCATGCGGCGAATCACCCGAAGGATGCAGATATGTCCGACCAGACAACAACGGGGCAACGCACTGCCTCCAGCAAAGACAGCGAGCCGCATCTGGCACGCTCACTGAGCAACCGCCACATCCAGTTGCTTGCCATCGGCGGCGCCATCGGAACAGGCCTGTTCATGGGCTCCGGAAAGACCATCTCTGTCGCCGGGCCGTCCGTGATCTTCGTGTACATGATCATCGGCTTCATGCTGTTCTTCGTCATGCGCGCCATGGGCCAACTCCTGCTGTCCAACCTGAACTACAAGTCCTTCAGCGACTTCGCGGGCGACCTCCTCGGTCCCTGGGCAGGCTTCTTCACCGGCTGGACCTATTGGTTCTGCTGGGTGGTGACTGGCGTGGCCGATGTCATCGCCATCGCGGGTTACGCCAATGAGCTCTGGCCGGGCGTGCCGCTCTGGATTCCAGGGCTCGCGACCATAGTCATCCTGCTCCTCCTGAACCTCCCCACAGTGAAGGCCTTCGGCGAGACTGAGTTCTGGTTCGCGCTCATCAAGATCATCGCCATTGCCGCGTTGATCATCGTGGGCATCGTGATGATTTCCACCGGCTTCACGTCCGACGCCGGCGCCGCAAGCTTCACCAACCTCTGGAGCCACGGCGGCTTCTTCCCCAAGGAATTCATGGGGTTCGTTGCCGGCTTCCAGATCGCCGTCTTCGCCTTTGTGGGTATCGAACTGGTGGGCACCGCCGCGGCCGAGACCAAGAACCCGGAGCACAACCTGCCCCGCGCCATCAACGCCATCCCGGTCCGGGTCATGCTGTTCTACGTCGGCGCGCTCATCATCCTGATGTCCGTCATCCCGTGGACCGAGTTCAAAGCCGGCCACAGCCCGTTCATCGCCATGTTCTCCCTGGCCGGACTGGGCATTGCGGCCACCGTGGTGAACCTCGTGGTCCTGACTTCCGCCATGTCCTCGGCCAACTCCGGTATCTACTCGACGTCGCGCATGGTGTTTGGCCTGGCGAACGACGGCGATGCCCCCAAGATGTTCGGCCGTCTTTCGAGCCGCAAGGTTCCGCAGAACGCCCTGTTCCTATCCTGCGTGCTTCTCCTTGGCGGCGTCGCCCTGCTCTACGCGGGCAAGGACATCGGAGCAGCTTTCGACATGGTCACCACGGTGTCTGCCGTCTGCTTTATGTTCGTGTGGTCGATCATCCTGGCCAGCTACCTCGTCTTCCGAAAGCGCCGGCCCCAACTGCACGAGGCATCGACGTTCAAGATGCCCGGCGGGATCGTGATGGTGTGGGTGGTCTTCGCCTTCTTCGGCTTCCTGGTCTGGGCCCTGACGACGCAGCCGGACACCCTCACGGCTTTGCTCGTAACGCCCATCTGGTTCGCGATCCTCGCCGTCGCCTACGCCTTGGTCCGGAAATCGCCATTGCACCAAGCCCGCGTCGCCGAGTGGAAGGCCATGGCCGAAACCGAGACGGCCGCAGTCGAAACCGCCGCCCGCTAGGACGCCCGCTCACATATAGCGGCCATCCTTCCGACGCGCGCTCACAAACGAGCCTTTTCGACGCAACGCCCGCTCACATATAGCGGCCATCCTTCGGACGCGCGCTCACCTATATGGGCAAAACCCGAAACCCTCCTTCACGTCATCACGCGAAGGAGGGTTTCGGGCATTCTGTGGCAGTTCATGACAACTTTCCCTCGGGGACGCTATCCGGCGCGGCCTTCTTGCTGCTGGCCTCGCGGAAAAGCAGCTGAATGAGGCTCGGCTTCTGCGAAAAGGTTGCAACTGCTACGTTCTTGCGCACGAACTCGTCCGAAGTGAGTTGCCTGAGCATTGAGTCCGCAAGGTCGGCCCGCGACGTGAAAGTGCCATTTATGTAGTCAACGGCCATCTTGTATTCAGTCACGGAATCGGTTTCGAAAAGACCGGAAGGCCGCATGATTGTCCAATCCAGGCCGCTGGCGGCGACAGCAGATTCCATTCGCCGCATGTCCTCGTACAGGGTCTTCCCCAGCAGCTTGGTAACGAGTGGCTGCAGCAATTTCTCGAAAAGGAACCCTCCATGCGGGCCGGCCGTAGTGTCGGTGGCGCTGGAGCTCACGCAGACCAATCGACGGACGCCGTGGTTGCCCATTGCCCGGATGATGTTGCCGGTGCCCACTGAATAGACCGTGATCGGCTGTCGGCTGTATGGAACGCCGAGGGTTGAGAGGACGGCATCACTTCCTTCGACGACGGCGCTCACGTCCTCGAAGTTGTACACATCGGCGCCGACCACACTTAGGCCGGGAGCGGAAATCGGGAATTCGTGCGGCCTGCGCGTGACAGCGGTGACGACGTGTCCGGCGTCGAGCGCTTGTGCGGTGAGAATCCTTCCGGTGGGGCCGTTCGCCCCGAATACTGCAATCTTCATGTGATGCGGCCTCCGGTATTCTTGTCCTAGGAAAACCATACAATACAGAAACGATATCATATGAGTTCCATATCAAATCAAGAGGCGGCAACTCCGCGCCGTCGGCGGCGTGCTGTCGCTGAGCTCAAAGCCGAGCTTCGGGGCGTGCGCGTGCAACTAGCCGTACTCAATCACCAGGTCGGCACCCAAGCCGAGCTGAAGGACGTTGACCTTGATTGTCTTGACCTGATCTCAAGCCGCGGGCCGCTCAGCCCGAGCATGTTGGCCAAACACGCGGGCCTGCACCCGGCCACCATGACTGGCATCCTCGACCGGCTTGAACGCGGAGGCTGGATTGTCCGGGACCGCGATCCGTCCGACCGGCGCGCCGTAGTGATCCGGGTTCTTCCCGACAGAAACGCCGAGATGTTCCGCCTCTACTCGGGAATGAACAGCCTCATGGACACCATCTGCGCAGACTACGACGACGCTGAAATCGCAGTCATTACCGACTTCCTGCGGCGCGTCCAGGCCGCCGGAAGAACGGCGTCGGAAGAACTCGGCAATTGATCGACGCTCGCTCACTTTTGGAGCCCAAAGCGCTCACCCTCCTTCACATCCGGTAAAGGAGGGTGAGCGGGCGTTCAGGAAAAAGCCGGCATATCCGAGCGAGCGTCCCGGAAAAGGCCCGCATATCTGAGCGGGCGTCGCGGGCCGGCTGGCACGCGGGCGCACCGGGCCGGCTGGCACGCGGGCGCACCGGACCGCCAGCGGGCGTCGCCGGAAAGGCTAGGCCTCGGCCTTGCGGTCTTCGATCAGCTTCTGCACTTGCGGGAACAACGGGTGCGACGGCGGCAGTTCAGTGATCCGCTCAACCGCCTCGGCGGCGTCCATCTCCGAAAGCATCCGGGCGAGTTCCACGGCTTCGTCGTCGGCTCCGTCGTCGAAACGAAGGGCAGCCGACATCGCGTCGAGCAAGGCAACGGGAGTTATTCCGCGCTCGGCCAGTTCCGCTGCCGGGCCGATGAACCGTTCGTGCCGGCCCAACTTCCGGAGCGGAGCACGGCCAACCCGGTTCACGGTGTCCGGCAAGTACGGGTTGGTGAAGCGGGACAGGATCTTCTGCACGTACGCTTCCTGCTCAGCTTCGACGAAGCCGTGCTTGGCCACGAGAAGCTGTTTGGTCTCCTCCAGCACGGCACGCACCCGGGCGGCCACCGAGGCGTCGGCCATCGCATCGGAGATCTTCTCCAAGCCGGCGCCGTAGCCGAAGTATGCTGCCGAGGCGTGTCCCGTGTTGACCGTGAAGAGCTTCCGTTCGATATACGGACCGAGCTCGTCCACGAAGGTCGCGCCGGGGATAACCGGCGCCTCCCCCGCGAACGGCGTCTGGTCGATGACCCACTCGTAAAAGGTCTCCACAGTGACGTCCAGGCCTTGGCCCGGCGCCTGGTTGGGGACAATCCTGTCCACCGCGGTATTCGCAAAAACAGCAACGGAGGACAGGTCACCGGCGGCACCGTCCCAAGCGGCTTCCACTTCGGAATGCAGGAGGTCCGTGGCGTTGATGGCGTTCTCGCAGGCCATGACCTGGAGCGGAGCCAACGACGGCGAGCGGCCGGCGATGCCGCGCGCGATCACGGGTGCCACGAACTTGAGGATGTGCGGCCCGACCGCCGTGGTGACGAGGTCCGCCGTCGCGATTTCCGCGACGACGGCAACCTCTTCGGTGCCCGAATTCAGGGCCCGGAAACCGGACACGGTCTTGACCGCCGCGTTTTCTCCGACCTCGTGGACCTCGTAGGAGGACGCGGAGGCGAGTTGGCTGATCAAGGCATCCGCGACATCGGCGAAGACCACCTCATATCCGGCCTCGTGCAGCAGCAAGCCGACGAATCCCCGTCCGATGTTCCCTGCCCCAAAATGGACTGCCTTCACTATGCGTTGACCTTCCCGAACAGATCCAGCACTTCCTGAACCGACGTGGCCTGTTCAAGCTGGGCCACTTGCGCCTTGTCCGTGAAGATCTTGGCGATGGAGGACAGGATGTGGAGGTGCTCGTTGTTGATGCCGGCGACGCCGACGACGAACTTGACCTGCTTGCCGCCCCAGTCGATGCCCTCGGGATAGCGGACGATCGACACACCGGAGTGCAGGATGTGGTTCTTGGCAGCGTTCGTGCCGTGCGGGATGGCCAGGAAGCTGCCCATGTACGTGGACACCGATTCCTCGCGCTCATGCATGGCGTGAATGTAGCCCATGTCCACGGCGCCGCGGTCCAGCAGGAGCTTGCCTGCTTCGTCGATGGCCGAGTCACGATCCGTCGCGGTGCCGGTGAGGATCACGCTTTCGGGGAGCAGGACATCCTTGCCCCCGACGACGGCTGGCTGGGCCGCGTGGGCAGCGGCGGCCGGTTCGGCAACCGCCGTCGAGCCCTCAGCGCCGGATCCGGCGTTGCTGCTCTTGACCAGTTCCACGATCTCCTCGTACCGGGGACTGTTCATGAAGTTGTCCACGGAGACGTGCACGGCGCTGGAGGTGACCGGACGCGCGCGTTCTGTCAGGTCCTGGTGCGTGACCACGACGTCGTAAGTGTCGCTGAGGTTGGCAATGGCCGAATTGGTGACCTTGACTTGCGGGAAACCGGCTGCCTTGATCTTGTTGCGCAGGACCGAGGCACCCATCGCGCTGGAGCCCATGCCGGCGTCGCACGCGAACACGATGTTCTGGATAGGACGGGTCAGGACGGCGGTACCGCCGCCGGCGCCCAGGAGGGTGTAGGAAACGGAGCTCTTTTTGCCCTTGAGTTCTTCCATCCTGGACGTTGCCTGGCCCAGCGCGTCCACATCGGTGGTCTTGCTGGTCCGCAGGATCACGGAGGCGATCAGGAAGGACACTGTGGCTGCGAGGAGCACGGACAGGGCGACACCGAAATAGCTGTCTTTCGCTGTCGCGGCAAAGACGGCGATGATGCTGCCAGGGGCTGCCGGCGAACGCAAGCCCGCGCCGGTGACCACCAAGGTGAAGATGCCGGTCATGCCGCCCGCGATCGTGGCGAGGATGAGGATCGGCTTCATGAGAATGTACGGGAAGTAGATCTCGTGGATACCGCCGACAAACTGGATGAGCGCGGCGCCGGGAGCGGATGCCCGTGCCAGGCCCTTGCCGAAGAACATGTACGCGAGCAGGACGCCGACGCCCGGGCCGGGGTTCGCCTCGAGCAGGAACAAGATGGACTTGCCGTTTTGCAGCGCTTGTTCCGTACCGAGCGGAGTGAGGATGCCGTGGTTGACCGCGTTGTTGAGGAACAGGACCTTGGCGGGTTCGATGAAGATGCTGGTCAGCGGCAGGAGTCCGTTGTGGACCAGGAACTCGACGACGTTGCTCGCGCCGTCGCTGAAGGCCTTAACTACCGGACCGATCACCAGCATGCCGAAGATGGCCAGTGCGGCACCGACGATGCCTGCGGAGAAGTTGTCGATCAGCATCTCGAAGCCCGGCTTGACCCGGCCCTCCCACACCTTGTCGAGCTTCTTCATGATCCAGGCCGTCAGCGGGCCCATGAGCATGGCACCGATGAACATCGGAATATCCGTACCCACAATCACACCCATGGTGGCGGCGGCTCCAACCACGCCGCCGCGGATGCCATGGACCGCCCGGCCGCCGGTATAGCCGATCAGCAGCGGCAACAGGTACGTGATCATGGGGCCCACGAGTTTGGCCAGGTCCGCATTGGGGAAGAACCCTGCCGGGATGAACAGGGCGGTGATGATGCCCCATGCAATAAAGGCCCCGATGTTGGGCATGATCATGCCCGAGAGGAACGTTCCGAACTTTTGGACACCAACGCGCACGCTGGTGCGCGGTTTCGCAACTGACGCTGTTGCCATTGTGTGAATTCCTAACGTGAGTCCCGCATCAATGCGGAATCAGTCGATATCTATCGAAGGAGGACAGCTCTAGGAGCTGCTGGAGATTCGGTGAAGCCATTCAAGGAACAGCTTCAGTTCCGAACTGGATAGCTGGTCTGAATGCGAGGCTTGGAGTGCCGCATTCAGCGCGATTGCCGCAACAACAACGGACGACTTGCCGGAGTCGTCTGCTGCGGCGCCACGGGCTGTTTCCGTGGACACGGCGAAAATCATGGAATCCCGGGTCATGGTGGAGAGTTCGAGGTTCCGGTCTTCCAAAGGCTCTGCGATGAGCATGAGCGTGACGCCAACGTTGGCCGCCAGGATGCTTCTGGCCGCCTCACGCGGGGGTACGTTGATCTGCCCGGCAATGGCCGCCTTGCTCAGCATCTCCTCCAGAAGCGACTCGGCATCAGCCACGATGGCCGGCCTGCTTTCCGGACGGATGTTGCCGAACATCACCAGGTAAAGGTGCGGTTGGGTAAGTCCGAACTGGACGTGGTTGTCCCACATCCGGCGGACGTCCTCCAGGGGTACCCCGGAGGGTGCGAAGTCCCGCTCTCCCGCCACGTACTCCTCGAAGCCGGCTGCAACGACGGCGTCGAACAGCCCCTCCTTGTCGCCGAAGTGGTGGTAAAGCGTGGGCGCCGTGACGCCGGCAAGTTTGGTGATTTGGCGCGTAGAGACCGGCGACCCATCCGAATTCGCCAGCAACTCGGCAGCTGCACGGAGCAGCCGAGTTTTGGGCGGAAGCTGGTCATCGAAACTCATAGCCGCTACCCTAGCACCTATAGCAACGCTATATGAAGTGAGTCACAGGAGATTTTTTCGGACCTCGAGGCGCCGCAGCCGGTGGGTCCGATCCGAGAGCAGGAACAGAGGATTTCAGTGCAGAATTTCCAAGGAGTAGGCGTTAGCCCGGGCCGCGTCATTGGCACTATCCGTCAGATGCCCAAACCAGTCAGCGAACCGCCGTCGGGCGAGAAGCTAGCGGCATCCACCACCGCGGAAGACGCCGTCGCGGGCCTCAAAGCGGCAGCACAGTCGGTCCACGACGAACTCAAAGCACGCGCGGACAAGGCCAGCGGCGACGGTAAGGCCGTGCTGGAAGCCACCGCGCTCATGGCCAAGGACACCATGCTCCTGAAATCGGCCACCAAGCTCATCAACAACAACGGCAGCTCCGCCGAACGCGCCATCTGGGAAGCCGGCGCCTCCGTGTCCGAAATGCTCCACAACCTGGGCGGATACATGGCCGAGCGCGCCACCGACGTCCTGGACGTCCGCGCGCGGATCGTCGCCGAACTTCGCGGAGTCCCCGCCCCGGGGATCCCGGCGTCGGACACTCCGTTCATCCTCGTGGCCGAAGACCTCGCTCCCGCCGACACCGCAACGCTGGACCCCGCCGTCGTGACAGCACTGGTCACCTCGGGCGGCGGACCGCAGTCCCACACGGCGATCATCGCGCGCTCGCTCGGCCTGCCCGCCGTCGTCGCGGCCCGCGGAGTGGACGAAATTCCTGACGGCGCAGAAGTCTTTGTGGACGGCGCAGCCGGCTCACTCTCCCTCGAACCCAGCGAAGAACAGCGCGCGGCTGCCCTCGCATGGGTCGAAAACGCCGCCACTCTGGCGGTCTTTGACGGAAACGGCACGACGGCGGACGGCCACTTGGTGCCCCTCCTCGCCAACGTCGGCGGCGCCAAGGACGCTGCCGCGGCCGCCGCGCTTGGCGCGCAGGGCGTGGGCCTTTTCCGCACCGAATTCTGCTTCCTGGAACGCGACACCGAACCGACCGTGCTGGAACAGGCCGCCGCGTACAGGGGCGTGTTCGACGCCTTCCCGGGCAAGAAAGTAGTGCTCCGGACCCTCGATGCAGGCGCCGATAAGCCCCTTCCCTTCCTCACCGACGCCACTGAGCCCAACCCTGCCCTCGGGGTGCGCGGCTACCGCACCGATTTCACCACGCCCGGTGTTTTGGATCGCCAGCTTGAGGCCATCGCCATCGCTGCCGACGAAACAGAAGCCGAGGTGTGGGTCATGGCACCCATGATCTCGACCGCCGCCGAGGCCGCCCATTTCGCGTCGATGTGCGATGCCGCGGGCATCAAGACGCCCGGCGTGATGGTGGAAGTTCCCTCCGCGGCATTGACCTCGGCGTCGGTCCTGCGCCACGTGGGCTTCGCGTCCCTCGGCACCAACGACCTCACCCAGTACGCCATGGCCGCCGACCGGCAACTCGGCCCCCTCGCCGAACTCAACACCCCGTGGCAGCCCGCCGTCCTGCGCCTCGTTCAGCTGACGGTGGCGGGCTCGGCGGAAGAGGGCCACGGCAAACCGGTTGGTGTCTGCGGTGAGGCTGCCGCGGACCCGGCCCTCGCCGTCGTGCTCGTTGGCTTGGGCGTGTCCACGCTCTCCATGACCGCCCGCTCGCTGGCCGCCGTCGGAACCGTGCTCAAAACGGTGACGCTGGAACAAGCGCAAGAGCTGGCCCGGCTGGCGCTCAGCGCACCCGATGCGCTTGACGCGAAAGCCTGGGTCCGCGCCAAACTGCCGATCCTCGAAGAACTCGGGCTCTGAGCCCAGCCGTACTGCCCCCTACCTGAACACAAGGAGAAACCATGCCCGAACGCACCGCCACCATCGCCAGCCGCTCCGGACTGCACGCCCGTCCGGCGGCGATTTTTGCCGAAGCCGCAGGGGAATCCCCGGTCGAAGTGACCATCGCCATGGCCGGTTCGCCTGCCGATAACGCGCTCGACGCCGCCAGCATCCTTTCGCTCATGACGCTCGGCGCGGCGAAGGGCGACGTCGTGGTGCTTCGGGCCGAGGGCGACGGCGCCGACGCTGCCCTCGATTCCCTGGTGACACTGTTGGAAACAGACCTCGACGCGGAGTAGGCGCCTCCCCCTCAAACGCTCGCTCACATATGGTGGCCTCCCGCCAGACGCTCGCCGTTGATTGGCGAGCGAGCGTTACGTCGATTGCGCTCATATCTGAGCGAGCGTCCGGGATTTTGGGCTCATATCTGAGCGAGCGTCTGGGGGGCCGCGCCGGGGGCGGGGGATACCGTTTTAGGCGAAGGCGGAGATGCCCGTGATCGAGCGTCCGATGATCAACGCTTGGACAGTCTCTGTGCCTTCATAGGTATGGATTCCCTCTATGTCGGCGAAGTGCCGGGCCACGCGGTTGGCCAACAAGATCCCGTTGCCACCGAGCAGGTCGCGGGCGTTCGAGGCGATGCTGCGGGCAGTGCGGGTGCAGGTGAACTTCGCGAGCGCCGCCTGCGCGGGAGTCAGCACGCCCTCATCGTCCAGCTTGGTCATCTGCATGACCATGAGCTGCATGGTGGCGAGCTCCGAATGCATCCGGGCAAGTCGCTCCTGCACAATCTGCGAAGCGGCCAACGGGCGGCCGAACTGCCGGCGTTGGGCCGCGTACTGCACCGCGGTTTCGTAACAGGCAGTGGCGTGCCCGACGGCGGACCAGGCCACTCCCAGCCGGGTCGCCAAGAGCACCCGGGCTGTGTCCTTGAAACTCCGGGCACCCGGGAGCGCGTTTTCCGCCGGGACGAAGACATCCTCAAGGCGGATGTGTGCCTGCCAGATTGCCCTGAGTGACAGCTTGCCTTCAATGGTCGTGGCGGAGTACCCGGGGGAATCCTGGGGGACGAGGTATCCGTGAACCTGCCCGTCGTCGCCACGGGCCCAGACGACGGTCAGCCCGCCGATCGAGCCGTTGCCGATCCATTTCTTTTCACCGTTGAGCACATAGCCGCCGTCGACGGCGGTCGCAGTCGTCTCGAGTCCCACCGAATCGGAACCGTGCGCGGGCTCGGTCAAGGCGAAAGCGCCATATTCCTCGGCCCGGGAAAGCGCGGGAAGCCAACGGTCCTGCTGCTCTGGGGAACCGCATTCCGCCACGGACCGCAAAGCCAAGCCGCCCTGGACTGCGACGACTGTGCCGATGGAGCCGTCCCCGCGGCTCAGTTCCATGGTGACCAGTCCGGCGGCGGTTTTGCTCATGGCCGGGAACCCGTCGACGTTGATTCCGTCGCGCAGCAGATCAAGTTCACCCAGGCGCTTCACCAGATGGAGCGGATACTCCGCGCGCTCCCAGTACCCCGCGATGACCGGGAGCACGTCGTCCTGGACAAAGGTCCGCGCGCGGTCCCAGTAGGCGCGGTCTTCGCGGCTAACGTCCTTGAAGACGGAGGCCGGGTCCGGGTCCAGGGATTCGTTCAGGACATACTCGGGCTCCATGGTGCCAGCCGGAAAAGCTGCGCCGACCGGGAATATGGCATCCAGTTCCTCGGAAGCGCTGTTGGACATCGTCGTCATGGGGGATCCTCGCTCGGGGTTGCGATCTACGACTCCCAGCATGCGCTGACACTCAGTTTCATGTCAAGGAACTCAGTTCCACCATGGATTCTGCTGGATCGAACTAAGCCAGGGCGTCCCGAACCGCTTGAAGGATCCGTTCCGTACCCGCTGCCGGATCCAGGACGGCAACCACGACGACGGGCCGGCCGCCTGGCGCGGACGCGGCACCGGCTGCGTCGCTACCCGCCTCGCCGGTTGAAACATGGGCGAAAGTGTCCGCCAACGCGCCCAATTCACGCCCGAGCCGCGCGGCCAGCTCTTCGGCTTCAGCTTCCCGCACATCGCGCTCCGCGCCCGTGACGCGCTCCGCATCCGCCTCGCGTTCGCCAGCAGAAACCGCCCGCAGCCATTGGCGCAGGACGCTGTTGTGCACAGCAACCACCGAAGCGGCAAAGGCCACGGCCGTGACCTCGCGGCTTTCGCCCTCGGGCAACGCGGAAAGAAGATGATTCCGGAAAGCCCGTTGATAGCGATGCGTCATGACAAGTTCACGATCACGAAGGGCCGGCACTTGATGCAGAAGCTCGTAGCGGGCGAGGGAGGTTCTCCAGTTGCCCACATGGTGGCCAAAAACCAAGAGCGCGGCATCCACGACGGCACGCAACGGATCCGCCGTCGTCCGCGCAAGGAGGTCCTGGACCCGCGCCAGAATACGGTCGTGATCAGCGAAAACAATGTCCTCTTTGGAGCCGAACTTGCGGAAAAACGTGCTCCGGCTGATCCCTGCGGCATCGGCAAGGTCGTCCACGGAGGTCGCGTCATAGCCTTGCCGCACCAGTAGATCGATTGCCGCGGCCACGGCGAGCGCGGGATCCGGATTGGCGGGGTAGTTGACCATAGGCGTGAATCTAACACGGCGGCGTAACCGCACAGCCTTGAGCGCGACTAGGCTTCTGCCATGGCATTGATAGCTCCCCGCGTGACGCCTGGCTTGCCCGCGGACGACGCCCGTAACCTGGCGCGCTCACTCCAGGACAGCAACGACATCACCGTCTTCGTGGATGGCACGGTCCACCGGCTGCCGGATGAGGCGAGGGACGCCGTCGTCGACCTCCTTGGCAGGCTGGGCCGAGGTGAAGCTGTGACGGTGAGCAGCGTCGAGGAAATGCTCACGACGTCGAGGGCGGCCGAACTCGCGGGAATCTCGCACACCTACCTGCGGAACATGACTGACCGTGGCGAAATCCCGGTGGAATACCGCGGCACGCATCGGCGCATCAGGCTCGCGGACATCATGACGTGGCTGGAAACCCAGAAGAAGACGGCCGCGGCGGAAGAGGAAAGCAACAAGTAGAAAAGCTACGCGAGGGCCGCCTTGAGCGCAGCGTGGACCCAATCCCGGTAGCGGTCCAATCCCCAGGCGAAGTCCAGCACGAGTGACCGGTAGGTGTCCGGATGACCCACCGACCAGATCACGGCAGCGGCTTGCTCGTCGCTCATGCCGGAGCTCAGTGCCCCGCGCCGCCTGAGCGCGGCCGCAGCTTCCGCATAGTTCCGTAGCCGGGTTTCGGCCCGGTCCCGCTCCACTTTTGCGGCTTCGGCGTCGACAGCGGAGGCCTGCCGCATGACGGTGAACAATTGGGTGCTCCGCGGATTCACCTCGGCAAACCAGTCGGCCAACAGCGCCAGGACCGCTCCGGCGTCGGCGGCTGCGGCAGTCCGCTCGCGCATGGTCTCCGGCACGGAACGGGGAGCATCCGGACCCGCCGCCGTCGCGTCAACCACGGCCGAGAGCAGCGCAGCCTTGTTGCCCACGGAGTTGTAGATGGTCTGGACGGCCACACCTGCTTGCTCGGCAACGGCCCCGATAGTGGTGGCCACATACCCTTTGCTCAGAAACAGCTGACGGGCGGCCTCCACCACGGCAGCTTTGGTTGCGACAGCTTGAGCTAAGCGCCTGTCATTGTGCCGGATTTCCACGAAAAAAGAATAGCATTCCAGTGACTGGAATGCTATTCTAATCACCTCGGACACCTCAGGAGGCTTCGCGATGGACAGCAATGAGGCAGTGAACACGGTAATTGTGGGCGCAGGGCAGGCGGGGCTCGCCACCGGATACCACCTGAAGAAACACCTGCAAGATTTCCTCATCCTGGACTCGCAGGCCCGCGTCGGCGACGTGTGGCGGAGCCGATGGGATTCCTTGCGCCTCTTCACCCCGGCGCAGCACGATTCCCTTCCCGGCCTGCCATTTCCAGCCGCCCGGGGGACCTTTCCCGGCAAAGACGCCATGGCCGAATACCTCGAGAATTACGCCACGAACTGGGAACTCCCGGTACGCCATGGCGCCCGCGTCGTCGGCATCGAGCGGGAGGACGGCCGGTTCCGGGTGCAGTCGATCGCCGGGTCGATCCTGGCGAGAAACGTTGTTGTTGCCACGGGCCCGAATACACAGCCACGGGTCCCGGCGTTCGCCAGGGATCTCGATCCAGGCATCCACCAACTGCACGGAGCGGAATACTCCAACCCGGACTCAATTCCGCCCGGAGATGTCCTGGTGGTCGGCTCCGGCACCTCCGGCGTCGAAATCGCCCTGGAGCTCGCACCCACGCACCGCACCTACATCGCAGGAAACCCTCCGTTCCACATTCCGGGCCCCGTGACGCGATACGCCGGCGGGCTTTGGTGGCTCTTCATCCACAAGGTGCTGAACAGATCCACCCCTATCGGCCGCAAGGTCGCGCTCGGGTTCACCCAGCACGGCGCGCCACTGATCCGGACCTCAACGCGGGAGCTCGACGCCGCGGGAGTCACCCGCCTACCACGCCTGAAGGGCACGCGCGATGGCCAACCCCTGACCGATGAAGGCCACGCGATACCGGTGTCCACGGTCATCTGGGCTACTGGTTACCAACCGGACTTTGGCTGGATCCAAGGACTTCCCACGGATGAGGACGGCTGGCCGCTCACCCTCCGGGGCGCCGTGGAACAACTCCCAGGACTGTTCTTTGTGGGCATGCCCTTCCAATACGGGTTGACCTCCGGCCTCGTGGGCGGGGTCGGCCGCGACGCCGAACACGTCGCGGGACTCATCGCCGGCCAGGCCGGGCAAAAACGGGTCACCGCGCCCGTTATTCAAATGTGACATTGCATGCCGGCTGTTGTAACGTCGAGGGGCGACCCAGTCCCCAACCGGGCCGCTTCCGGGTTGACGCCGAGCTCTGCCGCAACCCGGAATCCGCCAGACCCACGGCAGAGACGGGGGACCCAGAGTCTCCGGGCCCACTTCAGGCCCTTGGGGTGAAGCCGCCACGCGCGGCCGGACGGCCTCGTCCGAACCCGACAGCTAACCTCGAAGGCGTTGAGAGGCAATCACCATGTCCCCAACCATGGATCAGCCTCGCCGTGCCCAAGTGGCGGGCGAGAGCACCAAACCAACCGGACGTCGTCGGGCCACAGACAGCGAACCGTTCATCGCTGCGGCGGCTTCCGAACCTTTGAGTTCGACGGCGGCGCCCACCCCCACGGCAACACCGACGACGGCGGCACCCACAACGCGCGCGGCCGCCCGCGCAGCCGAACGGAAGCGGGCCTCAGAAGCCAGCGAAACTGCGGCCATTCAAACAGTGCCTGCCGCGGCGGCAGAACCTGCCACTGCGGCCATACCGACTGTCGCTGCCGAGACCGCGGCTCCTGCGACAGCTGAGCCGGCCACTGCGGCCATACCGACGGTGTCTGCTGCGACCTTGGCTCGCGCGGCAGCAGAGTCGGCCAAAACCGAGAACGCAGCCACAACGGCACTTCCCGCGGCAACCCGCGCCGGCGCCGGTCCGGCGACCCTTACCGGTTCCTCCTTCAGCCGTGAACCACACGCCGTCCTCAAGAAGGCCGCCGCCGTCCGGACGATGAGCAACCGAATGGCAGTGGTGACAGGTGCCCTAGGCATCTTGTTGGCCGCCGGCTCCCTGGGACAAGCCCTCGAGTTGCCCTTCTTCGGCCAGGAATCCCGTGCCCAGGACGCTGCCAGCGCAGACAGCCAGGACTCCACGCAATCCGGCGCTCCTTCCACGACGCCAAGCACCTCCCCCAGCGCTGCGGAATCACCTTCGGCAGCTACCCCGAGCGCCAAGTCCGGCCAGGCCGGGGACCCGGCGCAGCATTCGCCGCAAGGACCGGTAGCTGTCGAATCGTCGAGCGTCCCTGCACCGTCGATCTCCGTTCAGGTTCCTGCCCTCCCGTCAGCGCTGCCCCCAAGCCTCACCCCGGCGCCTGTTCCTTCCACCCCGGTTCCGGCCCAGCCTGCGCCTGCTCCCAGCCCCGGTCCGACCGGACCCGCTAGCCCAACCCCGACACCGGATCCGACGGATCCAGCGTCTCCGACTCCCGCACCCACAGGTTCTTGGAAGCCGCGGACCCCGGCCAGCCCCACACCGACGCCACCGCCTACCCAACCGGGCGTCGATCTTGGGTCGATTCTGGACGCAGCAACCAAGGCACTGCAGTGAGGATGGGAGGGCATCGAGCATTTGCCGTCGAGTGGCACGGACGGTGCTGCCGGAACACCCGGACGCAGATGATTCAGCACCGCCCGGACCGCTGGCGCTGCAGCCTTCAGTTGAGGCAGTTCAACAAGTAGGCCAGCGCGGTTTCCGGTACCTGCGCTTCAAATCCGCGGTCGGCCAGCCCAGCGGCGCGCCTTGAGCGTTGCGTGGAGTTCGAGCCGGGTGGCGCCATTCAGCGGATCCGCTCCGATAAGCTGGCGGACCCTGGCCAGTCGGTTGTAGATGCTGCTGCGGTGCAGGTGGAGCTTCGAGGCCACATCCTGAACGGAGCCGTCGCTGTCGTAAAGCAGTTCGAGCACGGGCAGCAGCTCGCCGTTGCGGTCGGCGTCCTCGATCTCCTGGAAGTGCACGGAACCCGAATCGTCCCAGCCCCCGGGCGCCTGTAGCCGTTCGAACAACTGATAGATCCCGGCCGAGCGGCTGTCCACGAGCTCGCCGAGCGGAGGATCGACGGCGGCAGCCTGGGCCGCGAGCTTCGACTGCCGGTACGCCCGGCCCAGTTGGCGAATAGCCGCAAACGGCTCGCTGATGCCAAGAATGACGCGGTCCACTTTTCGGCCGGCGCGCTTGGCGAGTTCCAGCTGATAGTGGACCAGGACCTGGGCATGCTCTGCCCGTCCGCCCGTTTCGCGGAACAACAGGACCGAGTGCGTCTCAGTCCCGGCGCTGAAAAGCACGGAATCGACCCCGATAGTAGCCTGCAGTGCGGCGGAGCGGTGCGTCAGGGTCGCCGCGATCGGATCAGAGACGCCGCCACTGTCCGCAGCATCGAGCACGGTCACCAGCTGCCACGGTCCCCTGCCTTGGATCTCCTTCCATCCCGCCACGGCCGCCACCGCGTTGGACTCGCCTTGGCATGCAGCGAGGAATTCCTGCTCACGGCGTCGCCGGAACTCCGATTCCGCCGTGTTGGAATCGAGCAGCAACCCCGCGAGGAGGTCCAACTCGTCCCGGACCCCCGGCAATTCGGCGAGTATCGCCGTCGCGGTCTGCTCGTCAAGGTCCTGCTGGACCCAGAGGTACCCCACACGGAATCCGCGCACCAGCAACGGGACGCAAACCCGCCCGACCATCCCGAGTTCTTCATTGGCGGGTACGACGACGGGACGCACCGCGGTTGCGATGCCGTGCGAGAGCTGCCAGGCGCTGACGTCCACCGGGACACGCTTGCTCAGGAGGAAATTCACGCGCACACGGTCGGCGTGGGACTGGTTGGAACTGTAGGCGAGCAGTACGCCGTCGAGGTCTTCCAAGGAGAGGCCGCGGCCCAACTTGAGTGCTACGTCCTCGACGATTTTCTCCACGTCTTGCTGCATGGAGAAAACACTACTTTGCCCCACGAACATCAGGCGACACCTGACGCCCTCAATATCGACAAATGTCGAGTCGAAGGCGGCAAAAACCGCGGAATTCCGGGGAAGTCGGCAACCGTGACGGTCGCCTTTCCTGTCGGCTGGCTCACAGCGGATTTATTCTGGAAGCACAGTCCCCCGCAGAGAAAAAGGCCGTTGAAGCCTTTCGAAGATGGAGCCCAAAATGATCATCGGTGTCCCCAAAGAGATCAAGAACAACGAATTCCGCGTTGCCATCACGGCCGCGGGCGTTCACGAGTTCCGCACCCACGGCCACACCGTTCTGGTGGAACGGGGCGCAGGCCTGGGCTCCGGTATCACGGACGAGGAATACTCGGTTGCCGGCGCTGAGATCGTGGCCGAGGCCGACGACGTCTGGGCACGCGCTGACATGGTCATGAAGGTCAAGGAACCGATCAAGGCCGAGTACCACCGCTTCCGCAAGGGCCTGATCCTCTTCACCTACCTGCACTTGGCCGCCGAGGCCGAGCTGACCCAGGAACTCATCAACTCCGGCGTCACGGCCATCGCCTACGAAACCGTCCAGGACGGCCGCGCGCTGCCTCTGTTGGCACCCATGTCCGAGGTTGCCGGCCGCCTGTCGGTCGTCGTCGGCGCTTCCTCCCTCATGGCTCCGGCCGGTGGCAAGGGTGTGCTGCTGGGCGGCGTACCCGGCGTCCGCCCGGCCAAGGTTGTTGTCCTCGGCGCCGGTGTTGCCGGTACCAACGCCGCCGCCATGGCCTTGGGCCTGGGCGCCGACGTCACCATCCTGGACATCAACATCAACCGCCTCCGCGAACTGGACGCCCTCTACCAGGGCCGCCTGAAGACGGTCGCCTCCAACGCATACGAGATCGAGAAGTCCGTGGTCGACGCCGACCTCGTCATCGGTTCGGTGCTGATCCCGGGCGCCAAGGCCCCCAAGCTGGTCACCAACGAGCTGGTTTCCCGCATGAAGCCCGGCTCCGTGCTGGTGGACATCGCCGTGGACCAGGGCGGCTGCTTCGAGGACACGCACCCCACCACGCACCAGGAACCCACGTACAAGGTCCACAACACGATCTTCTACTGCGTCGCCAACATGCCGGGCGCCGTTCCGAACACCTCCACCTACGCCCTGACCAACGTCACCCTGCGCTACGCGGTGTCACTGGCCAACCTGGGCGTCAGGGCCGCATTCGACCGCGACCCCGCACTGGCGGCCGGCCTCAACATCGCGGCAGGCAAGGTCACGCACCGCTCGGTTTCCGAGGCGCACAACCTGCCCCTCGTCGCCGATTGGCACAACCTGGTCTCGGCATAGTTTCCTCTCCGCCTCTCACCGGGGCGGCTTAGCGATCACGACGGCGGGGTGCGGCTTCCACGGGAAGCGGCACCCCGCCGTCGTGGTCCCCACCGACGCTCGCTCACTTATGTGGGGTTCTTGCGGGACGCTCGCTCGCTTTTAGGGCATTTTGGCCCGACGCTCGCTCAGATCTTCTGAGCGAGCGTTGAAGGTATCAGGCGTATTGGTGAGCGAGCGTCGGGTGAAAATAGGCCAGATCTGCAGGAGCGTCTAATGGAGTACCCCCGGCCGCCTGAGCGGCTCGTCCGAGCACGACGCCGGACACTCCACGACGCCAGTTATGGCTTGACCGGGCTGCCCGGAAGAATCTCGGACGGAACCGGTTGGGGCAACGGCAGCGTGGGCGTTGGGACCTCCGGCGTCGGGATCGTAATTGGCCCCGGGCGGCCCTTTGCGATGTCGTGCAATCCATTACGCGGATCCGACTCGGACCCCGGAGCGGTAGTGCCGGGAGTCGCGTGCGGCGAAGGATGCGCGGTGTTTTGGGCCCCAGGCGCAGAGGACTCCGGAGAGGGCGATCCGGGAACGTTTGTTTCCCGGGTGGGCATAGGGACCGGCTTCTGGCGGGTTCCTTGCTGTTGTGGAGCGTTGCCGCCCGATCCAGGGGTGAGCTGCGAAACAACGGATCCCACCACGGCGCCCAAGTGTTCGATCGTTCCCGGAATGCCGCCGTCGGACGCAGCCGCGGCGGTAGCTCCGGCGGCAAGGGAAGCCGCAACGGCAAGAGCCGCAATGCCGGCACGGCGCTTACGACGGCGACGAGTGGCCAGTTCATCAACAGGGGTGGCCGCGGCGCGGGCTAGCGGGGTTGTGGCCGCGACAGGAGTAGCCGCAACGCCCGCAGGTGCCATCAAAGCCTGCACAGCCGCCGATGGCTGCGGCCGGGTGCTCGCAAGGGCGCGCAGTTCCAGCAGCTCGGTCCGGATCTCGTACGCTTCGTCGAGCCCGGCTTCAGCAAGCAGGCGGTCAACGCCTTGCTCGCCGAAGGATGCGGATTTTTCGCTCATGATGTGCCATTCCTTAGTAGTGCACGTTCTCTCAGTGCACTCAATGCCCTGCGCTGCAACTGCTTCACGGCTCCTTGGGATTTGCCCATGATGTCCGCTGTTTCTTCCAACGAAAGGTCCGCCACGACCCGTAGTGCCAGGACCTCCCGGTAGTCGGGATTGAGGTCCGCCAGTAGCTCGGTTACACCCAGGCCTGCGCCATGCCCGAATGCCTGGTCCTCGGCCGAAGGCGCGCGCCGCGAATCCAGATCGGATTCATAGGGCGCGGAATCAGGGGTGCGTTCCCGCTTCCGGTAGTGATCCACCATTCGCGCGTGCGCTATGGAGAAGAGGAGGGTCTTGGCTCCCTGGAGACCTCCGCGGAGGGAATCCAGTTTGGGATAGAGGGCCAGGAACACGTCCTGGGTAACTGCTTCCGGATCGTCTACGCCGCGGGCTCGCAGGTATCCAAACACCGGTCCGGAAAATTCGTTGTAGGCAGCCGTGAAGAGCAGGGCGGGATCTTCCTCGTCCGCCTGCAAATATTCGTCAGCCAAAGGGTCAAGCACCCGCGACCCCTCCATCCCACGCAGCACGGTCATCGTCCCTGGCCTAGGAAATGACCACTGCCGCCGTCTGTTGCGTCGCGGGGCTCCTTGTCATTTAGCCAAGGAGCCCCGCCGTTCAAGCGTAGCCGCAGTGTTACGGGCTGACAGAATCGGACGGCACGTGCACCGGTGCGGTCGGCACGTGGGACGGCACAGCCGGGACGGCCGGTACAGCAGGAACGGCCGGTGCAGACGGCACGGCGGGAACAGCCGGTACGGCCGGCACTGCGGCGTTTCCATCGGCGTCGGCCTTGGCGGAAGCAGATCCGTCAGCGTTCAGGCCGGCGGCCTTGCCTTCGCTCACGACGGTGGCGCAGTGTGCGTTGACGTTGGCCTCGCCGCCAGCGGCGACTACCAGTGAGGAGTAACCGGGTACCTTGGCGTCAGCCTTCAGGCCGCCGTTGAGGAGGGCGGTGCAGAGGCCGAATGCCTCAGGCGAGGTGGCTTTGGCCGAAGCGGCTGCCGCTGCGGCCTTGGACTTTGCGTCGTCGACGGCGTCCGTCGCCTTGGACTTGGCATCGGCAGCGGCGTCAGTTGCCTTGGACGTTGCCGTCTGGGACGCGTCGGCAGCCTTGGACAGCGCGGACTCGGCTGCTTTGGACGCTACCGGAGCCGGGGCGCCGAGCAGCTCGTGGGCGCTCTTCTGTAGATCGTTGGGAAGTGCTCCGTTGAAGGCTGCGACGCCGGTTCCGCCAACCGCTACAGCTCCGGCAGCGAGGACGCCGGCGGCGATTTTGCTAGTGGCAAGGACAGTGAACAAGGACATGAAACCCTCCGACAAACGTTTTGGGACTACTCCGGCAGCGGCTTTGTCGCTACTGGATGATCAGTGCGGACGTTGCCCACACTCCCCTTACATCGCTGGCGGTCCCGTCGAAGTTACGCCCTTATCCAAAAAACTTTCAGGCGAGTGTCCGGGCCTGCTCAATCAGCTTGAGTACCTCGACTGGCCCGGCCGGATCCACGGGGAGCGGCAAAGCGGAGGCGGCACCGCCGTCGGCGATCTTCTCCGCAAGGATCCGGTAGAACTCCTGGTAGGCGCCGCGCTCGGTGGGTACCGTGGTCCGCACGCCGTCGATTTCCAGGGTGCCGTAGTGGTGCGGATCGTCGACGCCGTAGGCGCCATCCGTGGGCTGGCCGCCCGCCACGATGAACGGTTCCTGGGGGTCGATTCCGAACTTCACGAATCCACCCTTGCTCCCCAGGATGCGGAAGCGCGGTGCGTGAAGCTGGCTGTTGACGTTCATGGCGACGTGGCTGAGCACTCCGGAAGCGTGTTGAAGGACCAGGAAGACGTCGTCGTCGGCTTTCTCCCGGGGCCTTCGGGCAAGGATTTCGGCATGGATGACTTCGGCGGGACCGAACATCTGGAGGGCAAGGTCAAGCAGGTGGGTTCCCAGGTCGAAGAGCAGCCCACCGCCGTCGTCGGCCGTGGCGCCGGCCTTCCACGCCTTGCTGATTTCGGGCGCCCACCGTTCCATTGACGCCTCGCAGCGCATCACGTCGCCCAGCGTCCCGGCGTCGAGCAGCTTCTTCACGGTGAGGGCGTCGCCGTCCCAGCGGCGGTTTTGGTAGACGGTGAGCACACGGCCCAGCTTCGCGGCCAGCTGGATCAGCTCCTGCCCCTGTGCGCTGGTCACCGCGAACGGCTTGTCGACGACGACGTCGAGCCCGGCTACCAGCGCGGCTTTCGTGAGCGGGTGATGGGTCGCAGGCGGTGTGCCGAGCACCACGAGGTCGAGGTCACCGGCAAACGCCAAGACGTCATCCGGACTGTCCACGATCCTCGTGCCGGGATACCGTTCCTGCGCTTTGGCCTTACGGCCCGCGTCCGAAGTGGCGATGACGTCGAGGGAATACGCGGGATTGGCTGCGATAAACGGCGCGTGAAAGACGCTGCCGGAAAGGCCAAAGCCGACGACGGCGGTACGGATCGGTGTGTGGGTCATGCCGCTACGCTACCGGGCGAAGATGGCCCGGCGAAGGTTATGTCAGCAGTCTTTCAGTAGGCGAGTGACGAGCTCTCGCCACGACGCAGCCAGGCGTTCCGGCGCAACTCCGTGAACTCGGAGGGAATGGAGCATGCGCTCGGGATCCAGGGTGGCGCCGAGGGAAAGAGCCAGAAGCCAAGGATCGCTGTCCAGGCCCGCTTCCCGCAACAGCATCTCGATGTGCCGGTGCCACAACACCACCGGCGGGGCGTCGTGCCGGTTTTGCGGGGAATGTTCCGCCGCGGCACGGGCCAGCTCGCCGTACTCTTCGACATATTTGATACGCGCTTCGCCGAAGGCGATGAGGCGCTCGAGCGGGGGCGCTCCCGGGCCCAGGGGCGGCGGACCGAAGATGAACTCGCGCTGGAATTCCGCCTCGGCATCGCTCAGGAGGGTCATCATGAGTCCGGCCCTGCTGCCGAAACGGCGGAAGACCGTTCCCTTCCCGACGTCGGCCCGGCACGCGAGCATGTCCATCGTGACGGCGTCCACTCCGTGTTCGGCCACGAGATCCCTGGCAGCTTGAAGGAGCCGTTCGCGGTTACGCGCGGCGTCGCTGCGCTCCGGCGGCGTCCCGAAAGGCGAACCGGGCCGGATGGGGATGAGGCTCACAGAAACATTCTAGCCTTGGGAATATTAAGCGGACCGTAGTCCGTTTAGAATCTACGAAGGCAGCAAAAGCCTCCAAAACCGAGCGCCGGCGGCACCGTCCGCGGCCCGACCCAAGGAGTTCCCATGTCCAAGAACACCGTTCTCGCCCTTGTTGGCAGCCTCCGCGCCGATTCCCACAACCGCAAGCTCGCCGAAGCCATCCAGCTCAACGCCCCGGAAAACGTCGAAGTGCAGATCCACGGCTCCCTCGGCAACATCCCGTTCTACAACGAAGACATCGACGTCGAAGGCCAGGTTCCGGCCGAAGCCGCAGCCCTCCGCGCTGCCGCCGCCGAAGCAGACGCCATCCTGCTCGTCACGCCGGAGCACAACGGCACCATGCCGGCCTCGCTCAAGAACGCCATCGACTGGCTGTCCCGCCCGTTCGGCGCCGGCGCGCTGGCAGGCAAGCCGACCGCCGTCGTCGGTACCGCCTTTGGCCAGTTTGGTGGCGTCTGGGCACAGGACGAGGCCCGCAAGGCCGCTGGCATCGCCGGCGCCAAGGTCCTCGAGGACGTCAAGCTTGCCGTTCCCGGCTCCATGATCCGCTTCGCTGAACTGCACCCGAAGGACGACGCCGAAGTTGTCGAGCAGATCAAGGGCATCTTCGAGCCGTTGACCGCCGTCCAGGAAGACGTCGCAGCCTAGTTTCCCAGCTCGCCGCGAGAACGCCCCCGTCCAGCCGTTGAGGCGTGGGCGGGGGCGTTCTTTGTCGATACGATGGCGGCATGGCCGACTACAACCGCCATCCCGACGTCGATGCCTACCTTGAGGCCCTCCCGGACTGGCAGCGCGCCATCGGAGAGCAACTACGCGATCTCATCCACGAAGCCGAGCCTGAAATCGTCGAAACGATCAAGCGCCGCACCCGGCCCTACTTCGTCCTCGAGGGCAACGTTTGCGCGTTTCTCGCAGCCAAGGACCACGTCAACCTGTTCCTCTACGACGGTGCGATTGTTCCCGACCCGGACAACATCATCACATCGGGTCACGACAACAAGACCGCCCGCATGATCACCTTCCACCAGCACGGGCCGATTCCCCGCGCGCCCCTCATCACCATGCTGCGGCAGATCGCGGCGAACAACCGTGCCGGCGGTTGGCGGAAGATCAAGGGAACGGACTAGCCGGAACGCGCTTCGGAACGGAAGCGCGTCGCCGCGCCGCTACCATTCCGTGACTGAGCTGAGGCCGAACCGTCATGGACGGAGCGGCCCACACCCGATCGGCCAGCCGTAACGTTGAGTTACAGGCACCAGGAGTGATCAGGGCAAAGCGCGGGGGCTTTCATGCGGGTCGGACGCGGCGTGAAATGCACGACGACGGCGGTCGCCGCGCTGTGCCTATCCCTCGCGCCCTGCCTGGCTGGCTGCGCTTCCCCCGGCGGCACCGATCCGGGCGGCTCACTCTCCACACAACCGGCCTCACCGGGCTCCGTCCAGGTGACGCAGGAGCCGGTAGCTGGCCCGATTCCCATGCCCCTCCCGGCGCCTCCCCCGTATATCAACCCGCCGCCGGCGGCTCCGCGGCCGACCGCTGCGAGCCCGCAGGCGCCCATAGCAGCGCCGGTTCCCGCGCCCCTCCCGACCGCCGGAGAAGCGACTGGGACTTTCGTGTATTTCGTGGCAATCGGCGACGGCGGCAGCCGCGGCGTGCGGTTCGGCTGTGACGACAGCCTCGTGGCCGTCCACGTCACCACCCCTCCCGGCAGCGACCGCTTAGCAGGGGCAATGGCGCAGTTGCTGGCGCCCGACGGCACAGCGTCCCGGGCAGGTTTGTACAACGCGCTCTCGGGTTCCGCGCTGCGCTACGTTTCGGGCTACCTCGACGGCACCACCGCCGTCGTGAACCTGAGCGGTTCACTTCGCCCTGGAGGCGTGTGCGACAACCCGCGGATCGAGACTCAGCTGGCGCAAACCGCGGTGGCGGCTACGGGAGCATCCCAGGCAGCGATCTACATCGACGGGAATGCCCTGGCGGACGTCCTGAGTCTGCGCTGAGGTGGCCAGTCACTCGAAGAGCGCATCCATATCTGCGTAGCTCCGGCTTCCGGCGAGGCCCGACCAGTTCCCGTCGCCAAGAACTTCCATGGCCAGCCTGGAGACCTTCGCGTAGGCCGCCCTGGCAGTACTGCCGCCGATGCTGATCCGCCGCACGCCGACGTCGTGCAGTTCTCCGGGCGACGGCGAACCCAAGCCGGCCAACGCATTGAGCGGTACGCCGATCCGCCGGGAAAGTTCGTGCAGGACATGGAGGTCCGCCAAGCCGGGCACGAATATTCCGTCCGCCCCTGCCCGCTGATAGGCATCCGCCCGGCGCAGCGTTTCCTCATATGCAGTGTCCGGGAACTTTCCAGACCAATAAGTGTCCGTTCGCGCATTGATGAACAGCCGGACGCCCGCGTCCTCGGCAGTCTGCCTGATCAGCGCGATGCGCCTCGACTGTTCAGTGATCTCGCTCAACGGCTGGTCCGCCGAGTCCTCGATGTTGATCCCGACGGCGCCCGCGTTCAGCACCGCTCGAACCGTGGCCTGGAGTTCTTCATCTGCGCGCCCGTACCCGGTCTCGATATCCGCGGTCACGGGCAAGCGGGTGGCCTTCGCTATCCGGGCCAGCGCCTCCATTGCGAGGTGCCGCGGAAGGTGGTCGCCGTCCCGGTACCCCAGGCTCCAGGAGACTCCCGAGCTGGAAGTCGCCACCGCCGTCGCGCCCGCTTCCTCGACCATCCGCGCAGATGCGGCATCCCACGCATTCACCAGCACCAACGGCGCATGCGGCACGGCATGGAGCTCGTGGAAGCGGAGGGCCTTGGATTCGAGTTCGGGGTGCGTCGTCATTGCTCTATTCCAGCCTTCCTCTGTCCGGACGTAAAGCGCTTCGCACCGCGAATCCAAAAAATGGGATGAAACATCCGTTGCCCAATTGGCAACTCCGGGGAGTATCCTTTCCATGTGACCCACGAAACATTGGACGCCGGGCCTGAATTGCCCGCGGAAGCAATCGACGCAATAGAGCGAGCAGCAACTGCCGCACACCGCCACGAGGAACTTTTCTCGGAGCGCGCCGCCAACATCAAGCAGTCCGCTGTGCGTGACGTCTTCGACATTTCAATGCGGCCGGGACTCGTGTCCCTCGCTGGCGGAAACCCCTATCTGCAGTCCCTGCCCCTCGAGAAGCTCGGCCAGACCGCGGCCCGCATCATCGCGGAAGAAGGCATGACGGCACTGCAGTACGGCGGCGGCCAAGGCACCGAGGAACTGCGTACCCAGATCTGCGAGATCATGGCCGCGGAGGGCATCATGGACGCCCGCCCGGAGAACGTGGTGATCACCGCCGGTTCCCAGTCGGCCCAGGATGTCGCCACGAAAGTCTTCTGCAATCCTGGCGACGTCGTCCTCGTGGAAAACCCCACCTACGTGGGTGCCCTGAACACCTTCGAGGCCTACCAGGTCCAGGTTGAGACCGTGGACATGGACGACGACGGCTTGGTTCCGGAGCTCCTCGAAGCCAAGATCGCTGAGCTTCAGGCCGAGGGCAAGACCATCAAGTTCCTCTACACGATCCCCAACTTCAACAACCCCTCCGGCATCACGCTTGCTCCGGCGAGGCGTCAGCGGATTGTCGATATATGCCGCAATGCGAATATTCTGGTGCTCGAAGACAACCCTTACGGTCTTTTGCGCTTCGACGGCAAGCCGTTGGAACCAATGCGTGCCGCGAATGAGCACGACGTCATCTACATGGGCTCGTTCTCCAAGATCTTTGCCCCGGGACTGCGCATCGGGTGGGCACTGGTACCCGAGCACTTGCAGCGGCGCTTCTACCTGGCTTCGGAAGCCGTGACCCTATGCCCTCCCACCCTGAACCAGATGATCATCTCCGCATATCTTCGGGACTACGACTGGCGCGGGCAGATTGACACCTACCGGGCCCTGTACGAGGAACGCTGCAATGCCCTGCTGGTGGCGCTGGAAGAGCACATGCCTTCCGGGCTCAGCTGGACCATGCCCGAGGGCGGCTTCTTCGTCTGGGTCACTTTGCCCGACGGCGTCGACACGTATCCGCTGCTCAAGAGGGCAATCGCGGCGGGGGTCGTGTTCATCCCCGGCGCGGCGTTCACGCACTCGGACGAACCATCCAACAAACTGAGGTTGGCTTTCAGCGCAGTGCCACCGGAGTCCATCGCCGAAGGTGTCCGCCGATTGGCGCCGGTTTTGCAAGAAGCCATTGATGTCATCAGCAAAGGAGCAGATATATGAGCGGAATAGTCCTCGTCGGAGTCGACGGCAGCGTAACAGCGAGAAGGGCCGCCGATTCGGCAAAGAATTTGGCGACCGCACTGGGCGCGGAACTCCGCGTCATCACCGCTTTTGAAGGCGCCCACGTGGAGGTCGTCGAAAGCGGAGGGGACAAGTGGATTCTCTCCGACGCCGACGCCGCGGAGAAGGTCGCCAGCAAAGTCGCCGCAGAACTCGCCTCCGAGCAATTGACCACCAGCTACGGGGCCGTCTTCGGCAAAGCCGGAGAGGCCTTGGTCAAGGAAGCCGAACGAGTGGGTGCACAAGTGATCGTGGTCGGTAACCGCCGTATGCAGGGACTGGCAAGGGTTCTCGGCAGCGTTGCGAACACGGTGGCGCACAACGCGCCGTGCGACGTCTACATTGCCAAGACGGACGAACCGTAGGGAACACGCCGACCCCTGGACTTTGACGGGGATCACGCGTTGTGGTGGGCGGTCTCACCCCGATTTTGGCCGTGCGGCTAGGATGCCGCCGATAAAATTGAAGTGGCCCCCAAGGGCGCGAGCCGCCCATCACATCAACCCGTAGGGGATCCCTTTTGCTTACTCTGCAGCCGCGCCAACGCGTCGGACACGACATTCTGCTCGCCCGCCATGGCAACCACATCAGTTCCATGCGCTTCGACCGGGCGAATGACCGCATCGTGGCACTTCTCGACGACGGCTCGGTAGACAGCGCCCCGAACATGATCTCCCCGTTGCTCCAGATGCCGGAGACCTTCCGCAGCATCCTTCGCTCCGACTGGAAATTGTTGCTTGTGGTTGCTTCCGCGATGCTCGCCGTCGGAGCCCTGGCGATGGTGCTGTCATTCGGAATGATCGGCAGCATGAGCGATCAGCAACTGCGCGACCTCGCGCTCAGCTACACCTCCTACTAGCCCGCGGAAATTGCCGAGGCATGGCCGCTGATTTTCCACACGAGGCTGACCGCGGCCAACACCGTGATGCCGCCAATCAGTGCAAGGATCATCGCTGAGACGCTCGTCGGGGCGTGGATGAGATTGAGGACCACCAGCCCCACGACCACGGACACGAGCGCAAGCATCAGCAACGGCGCCCGCTCCTTGCGATCACTGACGTGGTGGTCGCTGAGTTTGCCGAGCCGCACCATGAGCAGGACGTAGGCCAGCGGCAGCACGCAGACAAAGAGCGCCGCCAGGACACCGAACCATATCGTGCCCGGGAAGCCTGGTTCCACCGCAGGGCTCATGAGCAGCAGGACGGATACGACGGCGGGCGGCTGGAAGACTTCCGTCAGGACCCTGGCAACACGGTGCCGCTCTCCCCTAACGCCGCGCCGCCCGTCCTTGATGCCGCGATGCTCAGTCAAGCAGCAGGGCAGGTTCTTCGAGGATGGATGCTACGTCGGCCATGAAACGGGCAGAGAGGTCGCCGTCCACCACGCGGTGGTCGAACGAACCGCCAAGCGTTGTGATCCAGCGGGGGATGACCTCGCCGTCGAGCACCCACGGCTTTTGCTTGATGGTGCCGAACGCGACGATTGCCACCTCACCGGGGTTGATAATAGGCGTTCCGGTGTCGATGCCCAGGGCGCCGATGTTCGTGATGGTCAGCGAGCCGCCCTGCATCTGCGACGGCTGGGTCTTGCCGGCGCGTGCCGTGCTGGCAAGCTCATTGAGGGCGAGGGCCAGTTCCTTGAGGGAAAGATCCTGGGCATCCTTGATGTTCGGAACCATAAGCCCTCGCGGCGTCGCCGCGGCAATACCCAGGTTCATGTAGTGCTTGACGTGGATCTCCGCGTTTCCGTTGCCATCGGCGTTCTCCACCCAGGTCGCGTTAACGCTCGGATTGCGCGCCGCGGCCCAGATCACAGCCTTCGAGAGGATCAGCAGCGGCGATACTTTGATGCCCTCAAAGTCCCTGGAGGCCTTGAGCCGCTTGACGAATTCCATGGTGCGGCTGGCATCCACGTCAACGAAGATACTCACGTGCGGCGCCGTGAACGCCGACTCCACCATGGCCTTGGCAGTGGCCTTGCGGACGCCCTTGACCGGGATCCGTTCCACTCGCTGATCCTGCGGCTTCTTGGACGCACCCCAGAACGTGTCTGCTTGGTCCACCTCGGCATCGCGCTGCGACTGGTAGCTGACCAGGTCCTCACGGGTCACTTCGCCGCGGGCTCCGGTGGGAACGACGTCGGCCAGGTCAATCCCAAGTTCACGGGCGATCTTGCGCACGGGCGGCTTGGCCAGCACCCGGTTGACGAGGCCACTGACCGTTGCACCGATGCCGGTGAGACCCGGCGCCTGGTTTGCGGATGTCTGGCTTGCGGATGTCTGGCTTGCGGTTGCGGGCTGTTGTGCGGCAACGGGCGGCAGGGCCGGAGCGCTGGGCTCTGCCACTCGCTCGACGGCGGTCTCGACGGCGGCGGGTACCGAAGCAGCACCTTCCGGGCGCTTGCGCGGGCGGCGCTTGACCGCGTCGGCCTTGGGACCGGAGCCAACCAGCGGGCCGCCGGCCGGACCGCCGTCGGACGTTCCGGCGTCGGACGTTCCGGCGTCGTCGGGCAACTTGCCGTACATCGAGGCTTCGAAGACCTGTTCCGCTGCAGGCGCGGCGGGGGGCGTCGCGGCGGCGGTCGGAGCCGCAGGCTGCTCGGCGAGCGGCGCGGCGGGCGCTGACGCGGGCGCGGTGTCACCCGGCGCATTGTCCGAAATTCCGATAATCGCGGTCCCTACTTCAACCGTGATGCCTTCGGCAACGAGCAATTCCGCCACGGTGCCGGCATACGGGGACGGCAATTCCACGAGGGACTTGGCGGTCTCGATCTCGCAGATGACGTCGTTGATGGCCACGGTATCGCCGGGCTTGACCTTCCAGGAGACGATTTCCGCCTCGGTCAGGCCTTCGCCGACATCCGGCAGGTTGAATTTCTTAACAGTCACTTAGGTCCTCGATCTCGGCTGGCCCGTCCGCGTGGCGGCGGGTGCAATCAGGGGCGGCTAGTAGGCCAGGGAACGGTCCAGGGCTTCGAGGATCTTGTCGATGTCCGGCAAGTAGTCCTCTTCCACCTTCGCCACGGGATATGGCATGTGGAAACCGCCCACGCGGATGACCGGAGCCTCCAGGTGCAGGAAGGCACGCTCACTGATCCGCGCAGCGATCTCGCCGCCGATCCCTCCGAACGTCGGTGCCTCGTGGGCAACGATCAAGCGGCCGGTCTTCTTGACGGAAGCCGTGACGGTGTCGAAGTCGATGGGGGAAATCGAGCGCAGGTCGATCACTTCGATGCTGTGCCCGTCCTCTTCCGCGGCCGCTGCTGCGGCCAGCGCGACCGGTACCAGCGGCCCGTACGCCACGATGGTGGCGTCGGAACCTTCGCGCAGGACGTGCGCTTGGAAGGGGTCCGAAGCCAATCCGGCGTTCTCGGTATCCACCTCGCCCTTGAGCCAGTAGCGGCGCTTGGGCTCGAAGAAGATGACCGGGTCCGTGCAGTCAACGGCCTGCTGGATCATCCAGTAGGCGTCGTGGGCGTTGGACGGGGTGATGATGCGCAAGCCGGCGGTGTGGGCGAACAGTGCTTCCGGTGATTCCGAGTGATGTTCGATCGAGCCGATGCCGCCACCGTAAGGAATGCGGATGACTACGGGGACAGTCAACTTGCCGCCGCTGCGGGAGTGCATCTTGGCCAATTGGGTGGTGATCTGGTTGAACCCGGGGAACACAAAACCGTCGAACTGGATTTCGCAGATGGGACGGTAGCCGCGCAAAGCGAGGCCAATAGCCGTGCCGACGATGCCGGACTCAGCCAGTGGGGTATCCACCACCCGGTCTGCGCCGAACTCCCTGATGAGTCCGTCGGTCACGCGATAGACGCCGCCCAGCGGGCCGATGTCTTCGCCCATGAGCAAGGACTTCGGGTTATTGGTGAGCGAGGCACGCAGGCCTTCGTTGATGGCCTTGGCAATGGTCATAGTGGTCATCAGTTGCCTGCCCCCTCTTCCTCGTTGCCTTCGAATCCGGCGGAGTATTCCTCGAACCAAGCAAGTTCCTCGGCCACCAGTGGGTGCGGCTCGGCATAGACACCCGCGAATGACTCGCGGAAGTTGGGACCCTGCAGGCCTTGCGTGGTGCTGCGGACGTGAGCGGCGAGCTTGTCGCCGTCGACCCTGACTTGCTCAAAGAAAGCTTCGTCGGCGAGGCCCTCGTTGCGGAGGTACTTCTCAAGACGATCCAAGGGATCCTTGCCCCGCCATGAAATCTCCTCGGCGGATTCGCGGTACTTGGTGGGGTCGTCCGCCGTCGTGTGGGCACCAACGCGATACGTGTATGCCTCAATGAGCACCGGACCACGGCCTTCCCGTGCGTGCTCAAGCGCCCACTCGGTGACCGCATGGACTGCGATGACATCGTTGCCGTCAACGCGGATGCCCGGGAAGCCGTATCCCTTGGCCCGGTTGAACAGCGGAACCTTGGTCTGGACCTCGGTAGGGACGGAGATGGCCCAGTGGTTGTTCTGGCAGAAGAACACCACGGGAGCATTGTAGGAAGCCGCGAAGACCATGGATTCGTGGACGTCGCCTTCGGAGCTGGCACCGTCGCCGAAGTAGGCCACCACAGCAGCCTTCGGGTCGTTGGAACCATTGGCTTCCGCAAGCTTCTGGTCGCGCTGGATTCCCATGGCGTAACCGACGGAGTGCAGCGTCTGGGCCGCAAGGACGAGGGTATAGAGATGGAAGTTGTTCTCGGTGGGATCCCAGCCACCATTCGAAATTCCGCGGAACAACTTGAGGAGTTCCGCCAGGTCCACATCGCGGGTCAATGCGACGCCGTGTTCCCGGTACGTGGGGAAGATGTAGTCCTGCCGTTGGGTAGCCCGCCCGGAACCGATCTGGGCGGCCTCCTGGCCGGTGAGGGGAACCCAAAGTGCCAGCTCGCCTTGGCGCTGGAGTGCAGTGGCCTCCTGGTCGAAGCGGCGGACCTTGGCCATGTCGGCATAGAAGCCCCGGAGTTGCTCAGGATCAAGGCGCTTGGCGTAGTCCGAGAAGACTGGATCTGTCCCTAGCTTGCCGTCCGGCCCCAGCAGCTGGATCATCTCGGCAGCGGGATCGCTTGAAGCGCCTCCCGCAGGAGACTGCTGATCCAGTCCCGTTCCGTTGATCCCGGGGGTGGGCAATTGAGTTGCGCCCATTCCGTCTCCTTGCCTGCCACAGCCGATGCTGAGCAATATTCGCTGATATATGCCGATTCCGGAATGCATTCCGGAATCGGCATATCTTGGCTTTCGTCCCTTACTTTATCCGCAGTAAGGGACGCAGGGGCATTTGTTAACCGCTAGGAAGGCAGCGGCGCTTTTGTATAGGACGCACAGAGTT
Source organism: Arthrobacter sp. FW306-1B-F12A (assembly GCF_058781865.1). Classification (NCBI taxonomy): domain Bacteria; kingdom Bacillati; phylum Actinomycetota; class Actinomycetes; order Micrococcales; family Micrococcaceae; genus Arthrobacter; species Arthrobacter sp. FW306-1B-F12A. Next base: position 87,285 of record NZ_JBYSXD010000004.1, on the reverse strand, counting down.
CCAGGAATCGAGTATTGGCCTCGACCTCTCCAATGCTGACCCGGACACCTTCGTTGCCGAAGGCCCGCACGGACAACGCCCGCTCGCCTGCCAGTCCGGCAAATTCGGCGCTATTCTCGCCAAGATTCAGCCATACGAAGTTGCCTTGGGCCTCGGGCACGAACCATCCGAGCTCGCGAAGTCCCGCGGTAACCCGGTCCCGCTCGTCCACCAGGCTTTGTACCCTTTCAACAACTTGGTCGAAATTCTCCAACGAAGTAATGGCGGCGCGTTCCGCAATCTGCGAGACAGCAAATGGGGTGGCAGCGACGCGCAGGTGCTGGGTGAGATCCGGACCGGAGACGCTGTATCCAACGCGCAGCCCGGCAAGGCCGTGAGCCTTGGAAAAGGTACGGAGGACCACGACGTTAGGGTACTTGCGGTACAACTTGATACCGTCCACGGCGTTCTCGTCCCTGACGAACTCCTGGTAGGCCTCATCGATGACCACGACGACGCCCGCCGGAACCGACTGGATGAACCGTTCAGTTTCCTCGGCCGTGAGGATGGGACCCGTGGGATTGTTCGGCGTGCAAAGCAAGATCACCTTGGTGCGGACGGTCACGGCGGCCGCCATGGCCTCGAGATCGTGACGCCCATCGGAAAGCAACGGGATCTGGACGCTCTCGGCACCGGCCAGTCCTACGGAAATGGGGTAGGCCTCGAAGGAACGCCAGGCGTAGATGACCTCATCAGACTTGCCGTCGTGGTTCTGTCCGGCAAAGGTGGACAAGATTTGGTTGAGGGCCCCGAGGCTTCCGGCTCCGGTGACAACGTCGTCAGCGGGAATTCCCAGGAAGTCAGCGAGCGCCGTGCGCAGCTTGGTGGACAGCGGGTCCGGATACCGGTTGATGTCCGACTGATCAGCGATCGCCTCGAGTACGGCGGGGATCGGGGGTAGCGGGTTTTCATTGGACGACAGTTTGTAACTGGTCACGCCCTCAATCGCGGCGGGCGGCTTGCCTGCGGCATATTTGGGGAGCCTGTCCACCACCGGGCGGGGACGCACGCCCTCCGGTGCGTTGTCAGAAGAATTCATGGCACCAGCCTACTTGCAGGGCTTCGGGCCATGCTCGAAGCCCCCGGGCCTGTGCACATGAAAACCGGCGCATGTGAAAACGATCGCGTGTGAAACCGGCGCGTGTGAAAGCATGGGCGTATGGGTTCATTCATTGTGCGTGTCCTGATCAACGGACTGGCCCTCTGGGTTGCCAGTTGGATTCTGCCTGGGATGGATATTTCCACGTCGGCAACTACCAATGCGGTAAGCAACGCGGGGGTCACTCAAGGGGGCGACACTTTGGGCGTGGTTCTTGCCTATCTCTTCATAGGGCTCATTTTTGGCATCGTCAACGCCTTCGTGCGGCCTCTGGTCAAGCTACTCTCCCTTCCGATCACGATCCTCACCCTCGGCTTGTTCACGATTGTCATCAACGCGGCCATGCTGTCCCTGACAGCCTGGCTCAGTAGCTACACGCCGGTACACCTCACCATCGACCGTTTCTTCTGGACCGCAGTTCTCGCGGCGATCATCATCAGCCTGATCTCCATGGTGGCCAGCTGGATTCCAGGCGGTAGGCGGTAACAGGCCGTGAGAGGCCGTAAGTGGCCTTCGCCAGCATGTTCCTCGGCTTTCCTCACCGCCCTCCCCGAGGGGCCGGGGGCGCTTCGCGGTTCAGCTTGAACCGGCTCACCTTGGCCACTCCCCCGGCGCCCAGTATCCCGCCCAGAGCGGCAGTGGAAGCGGCCAGTGAAGGATCGGAACTGAGCTGCACCAGCTTCGCCCCTTCCTCATAGCGTGAGAGCTTGTGTGCCGGCCCAATGCCTGGGTCCTCACCGGGTTCCAGGATCACCGGACTGGTCATGGTGACCGTGACTCTGTCCTTGATGTCCGGATTCGCTTTGCCTTCCGCGCCGGGTACCCAATCCTGTTCGTGCTCCAAGTGCAGGCTCCCGATGCGGGCCTGCGGGGTAATCCCGCCGACGGGCGATCCAGCTGTCACCACAAACTTGAGGTCATACTCGGCGAGGAACGCTTTGTCCTTGCTCAGGTTCATGGCGTGGATTCCGCCTTGGCTGTGGCCGACTGCCACCACCGTTTCGCCGGCCGCGGCGCCAGCCTCGAGCAACGCCTGACGGATGGCCTTGCTGGTTTCCATCGAGTTGTAACCCAGCGCTTCGGCAATCCCGGCCTCGTCCAATGGATTTCCCCCTCCCGGCGGGTTGCCTGGCTGGGTGCCCGGAATCAGCACCACCCACGCCCGTTCGCCGCCCTTATCTACCTGCATCACTTCAATTTCGCCCTCCGACGTGGCGCCGACGTGATCCAGTTCCCTGAGCATTCCTGCTGCCGACAGGTCCACGCTCTTGGTGGTTGCCTCTCCCCGGCTGACCGTAATGGGACGTGGCTTGAGGAAAGCCAATGCGGGAATCGCGACGATCGCTCTCAGGACTGCACCGACATCAGTGGGCCCGACGATTGCCCCTGCAAGGTTGGCCGCGGCCGGCGGTATCCCCACCAGCAGCTCCAATATCCGGGTCAGGTCCCGCACGGCTCCTTCGGTGGCGCCCCTCAAGCCAATGTCGAGGGGAGCAGGACCAGTCGCAGGACCTGGCATTCCCAATCCCATCCGCAACCTGATCGCCGCATGTGATTCCGCAAACTCGTATTCACGATGGCTCGCCCTGACCCCGTTGCCGATCCGCTGAAGCTGTTCGCGGACGCGTCCAATGTCCCGGCCGCTCTCACCAACCGCGATGATTGCGTTGCTGCCGCTCGCGTAGGACGAGGCCTGGTGCGGGAAGAGAGCCACCCTCACCGCTTCAGCCTCCCCTTCAATGGCCTGCAGTTGGAGCACCAGTGCGTCCAGCGCGGCGGCGCCAGCAAGCAGCTCTTCGAATTGGAAATGGATTCCCCCGACTCCGCCGCGTATCCGCAATGTGCCATCCGGCTCGGGTGCTCGGGGGTGGGGTGTTCCGCCCGCGCCGATAGGAGCGACCTCGGCCATCAGAAGCCAGGCTGGAGTTTCGTAGCCACATTTTGGGCATGGCGAAGGGTCGCTTCAGCTGCCTCATGCAAGGCATCACGCCCCCTTCGAAGGGAGGCGGCCTGCAAAGCCAGCGTGGTCCGGTAGGCACGGCCGGCCGGCGACTCCCATTGCTCGAGTTGCAACTGAGCAAGCCTTGCAAGAACGGCATCGGCTTGGTCGGCGCAGATCCTCATCCGCCATCCGAGCCTCTGGATCTCCGCGCCTCGTGAAATACACTGCTGCGAATCCAGATCCGTTCCTCCGGCCGCCATAAGAATGCCGCTCAAGACGTTGCCCTCCTCCGTGTCCATTGATGTTGTGGCACCGACGCTACGTTGTGCCCCGACGGCTCGGAACCGCCGTGATGGGCTATGTGGATAACCTGTAGGAAACGTGGTCGGGGAGGGGAAGCTGCGACGTTATTCACATAGAGAAGTCCGGCTTAAGGGCGCGAGCCGAGTTCATGAAAGAATTGCCCCATGCCTGAAACCGTCGCCGCCGCTGTTACCCGTACGCCCTCTGGACGCCTGGCCCTCGCCGCGTCGCCGGAGCCGATCGCCCTGGGCCCGCTGGACGGCCGGTACCAGTCCGCCGTCGCTCCCCTGGTCGACTACTTGTCCGAGGCCGCGCTGAACCGCGACCGCGTTGCCGTCGAGGTCGAGTGGCTCATCCACCTGACCAGCAACAACGTACTTCCCGGCGCCGGACCCCTCACCGCCGAGCAGCAGGAGAAGCTGCGCGCCATCGTCACCGAGTTCGACGCCGCTTCGGTCACGGAACTCGCTGAAATCGAAGCCGTCACGGTCCACGACGTCAAGGCAGTCGAGTACTACATAGGCCGCCGCCTCCCGGCGATCGGTATCGAGAAGCTGACCGCGATGGTGCACTTCGGCTGCACATCGGAAGACATCAACAACCTTTCCTACGCCCTGGGCGTCAAGGGCGCCGTGGAAGACGTCTGGCTCCCTGCAGCCCGCGCCTTGGTGAAGCAGATCGAGGCAATGGCCGAGGAGAACCGCGCCGTCCCGATGCTTTCCCGCACGCATGGCCAGCCGGCCACTCCCACTACCCTTGGCAAGGAACTGGCCGTCATCACGCATCGCCTGAGCCGCCAGCTGGACCGCGTTTCCAAGACCCAGTACCTGGGCAAGATCAACGGCGCTACCGGCACGTATGCTGCGCATGTCGCTTCCGTTCCCGGCGCCGATTGGCAGGCCGTAGCGCAGTCCTTCGTTGAGGGACTGGGGCTGACGTGGAACCCGCTGACCACCCAGATCGAGAGCCACGACTGGCAGGCCGAGCTCTACGCGGACGTCGCCCGCTTCAACCGCATCCTGCACAACGTCTGCACGGATATCTGGAGCTACATCTCGATTGGCTACTTCCGCCAGATCCCGGTAGCAGGCGCCACCGGCTCCTCCACCATGCCGCACAAGGTCAACCCGATCCGCTTCGAAAATGCCGAGGCCAACCTCGAGATTTCCAACGGCCTGTTGGACACCCTGGGCGCCACGCTGGTTACCTCCCGCTGGCAGCGAGACCTGACCGACTCTTCTTCGCAACGTAACATCGGCGTCGCATTCGGACACTCGCTCCTTGCGATCTCGAATGTCGCCAAGGGGCTGAAAGCCCTGGACGTTGCCGAGGACGTACTGGCGGCCGACCTCGACACCAACTGGGAAGTCCTGGGCGAAGCGATCCAGATGGTCATGCGCGCCGAGGCCATCGCCGGGGTCGCTGGAATGGAAAACCCGTACGAGCGGCTCAAGGATCTCACCCGCGGCCAGCGCGTCGATGCCGTCCGCATGCAGGAGTTCGTCTCGAGCCTGGGATTGTCTCCCGAAGCCGAGGCACGCCTCCTGGCGCTTACTCCAGGCAAGTACACGGGCATCGCGGACCAGTTGGTGGACCACCTGAAGTAGCGGCCACATGGGCCCTGCGTTTCCGAATCGACGTAAGGAATTGTGTCAGCATGAGGCTCTTGCTTATCCGCCACGGGCAAACCCCTGGAAACGTCTTGGGGCAGTTGGACACGGCGTTTCCCGGTCCGGGACTGACTGAACTTGGCGAACGCCAGGCCGCTGCGCTCCCGGAGTCCCTCGCCAACGAAGACATCACGGCCATCTATGCATCCACGCTGGTCCGCACCCAGCTGACCGCCGCCCCGCTTGCAAAAGCCCTCGGGCTCGAGGCCACTGTATTGGACGGCCTGCAGGAGATTGAGGCCGGGGCCCTGGAGAAACTCACCGACCACGAGTCGCACCACCGGTACATGAGCACCGTTTTCGACTGGACCGACGGGGAACTCGACGTCCGCATGCCGGGAGCTGGTGATGGACACGAGTTCTTCGCCCGCTACGACGCTGCCATTGCCAAAGTGGCAGCGTCGGGCGACGAAACCGCCGTCGTGGTCAGCCATGGTGCCGCGATCCGCTGTTGGGCAGGCCGCCGTGCTGTGGATGTTGGCCGTGAGTTCGCCGCCACCCACCAACTGCAGAACACCGGAATCGTGGTGCTCGAAGGCGATCCGGAGACCGGGTGGCGGCTGCTGCACTGGGACCAAAGCCCCGTAGGCGGACTTGCCGTGGCCGACCGGACGGTCGAGGATCCCACCGGCGACGCCGTCGAATAAGGGCTGATTGGGGTCAGTTCCGCCTCACCGGTATTTCTCCGGACGCTTACGCGGAGGAAACACCGCGGTAACCCCCGCTTCTTAGGCTTGATAGGCATAACCCCCTTCGGCGAAAGAGGTTCCGATGCAGACAAATCCGCGGCTCAACATCAGACAGGTCACCTGGGCAAACCCGGTGGGTGCGGACCTCCGCGCAGCGCAGCAAGCGGAACTGGACGCACGTTTCGGCAACTCGGACCACGAGCCCGGACCCGCGCCGTCGGAAGCAGATACCGCCGTCTTCGTTGTGGCCTACGAAAAGTGTTCCGGCCAGCCCCTGGGTTGCGGAGGGCTAAGGATCCTGGATGCCGAGACGGCCGAAATCAAGCGGCTATACGTCGTCCCGTACGCCAGGGGCTCAGGAGTGGCCAGTTCAATCCTTGCCGCGTTGGAGGCGCAGGCACATGCCCACGGTTTCAGCATGATCACCGCGGAAGCGGGCTCGGCCCAATCGGACGGCCGCAGCTTCTACGAAAGCGCCGGGTTCGCTGCGGTGCCAAATTTCGGCCCCTACATCGGTGTCACCCACTCGCAGTGCTACGCCAAGCCGATCGATTCGCACAGCGCATCGCACACGGCAATGGCGTGAGGCACACGGGGATGGCCTAAGGACGGGACCGGATCAATCCAGGCTGCGTCCGCCTTGGCCCAGATGCGCCCGATTCAGGGCTTCGATTTCTTCGTCGCTCAGGTCGTCGAAGCTCTTGGCCTCGTGTTTGTCGCTCCGGGAGAAGCGGACAAACATCAGGATGATGAGGGGAAGATCCACAATCTCTGCGAGGAACCACATCAGGTCTCCCGCCAGTTGCTGGTCGCGCAAGGGTGAGGGGAACCAGCCTGGCTGATTGCCCAAAACCGACGTGGCGCCGTCGAGAATTCCCGGGCTGAGCCGCATCAGGACCCCAGGCACTGCGTCGGCAAGCAGCTCAATGAATACGAAGATGAACTCGACGACAATGAGCGATGAGGTGCGTCCTGCGCCGTCTTCCATGATCGGTACGGTCATGAGGAGGCCCATGACGGGCACGAGCAACGTCAGGATGACGTCGGCGGCGGGGTTGGTCCGCAACACGTAGAAAAACGGGGTCAGGAACACTGTGAACATTGCGAGCCCCAGAAGCGCCGCCACGAGCGTGTTGCTGAGCATGCGAACGAGCCGGTGCCCAAGCACAGCTTCCACCCTCGCCGCACCCGCGGGGCCAAGGGTCTGCCTGGCAAGGGTTAGCGGCTTGCCCAGGCCAACCAACAGCGGGACCACAAACAGATAGGACGTCACTTTGAGGGTGAATGCCCACCTCAGGTCGTGGCTGTAGGTTCCCGGGAATCCAAAGCTCAGTGCCGCGAAGCTCCCCAGGCCAAGGGCGAAGAAGGCAAAGGAGTTCCACAGGGGCCAGCGAATATCACGGCGCTTGGCAGCAATCAGGCCCTTTGAATACAGGGCGACTGCGGCAATAAGAATGACCAGGGCAGGCCAGTTCATGGACCAGGCGCCCAATACAGCGTCCAACGGTGGCATGGTCAGTGATCCAAGCCGGAAGGCCGGGCGCTCAGCCAGGCGCTACGGCGGGTTTTGTCGATCTTCATGGTGTTCCTCCAGCGCGTTCCCGGTGTACCGCATGGTGCGCGAATCGGCGTGTCGTTTTGTGCCCTGAACCGGGTGCACCGTATCCATGTTACGGAGTCGCGCCAAGCATGGCACGCCGCAGGAGACGCAGGCGCCCGGCCTCGGCTAATCTCGCATTATGGAAAAGGCTGACATCACGTTCCGGACGCGCAAGTGGATACGCCCGGAGGACCTCAACGCCAACGGCACGCTGTTCGGTGGAAGCCTGCTGAAATGGATCGACGAGGAAGCGGCAATCTACGCAATCCTCCAGCTTGGAAACGGCCGCGCCGTCACCAAGTACATCTCCGAAATCAACTTCGTCAGCTCGGCCGTCCAAGGCGACCTGGTGGAGATGGGCCTGACGGCGGTCCGTTTCGGCCGGACGTCTCTGACCATGCGCGCGGAGGTGCGCAACATGATCACTCGCGACAGCATCCTGACCATCGAGGAAATCGTGTTCGTCAATCTCGGCCACGACGGCCGCCCGGAACCGCACGGCTACACGGAAATCACCTATGACCGTGACCGCATCCCGACACACCACCTGACGCAAGCCCTCCACGAGGACTGAGCGCCCGACGTCGGGCCCTCCCTAAGCGGCGGGCCCGCACCAAAGCTCCTTTCCCCGGAAACGGGTGCTGGCGGCCGCGAAATTCGCGGCCGCCAGCTTGTATTTCCAGCAACGGGAGTGATGTCACTGGAACTTCGGGGCGCCCAGACGGGCGCGACGCCTCAAGGGAGGCGGGGGTCAGCGCCTGTCGAAGGTGAGACCACCGGGGACCTGGAACGTCGGCATAAGTTCCAGCATGCCCACATTGACGTGGCGCGGGGTTTCGATGGCGTAATCGAGCGCGTTGACGATGTCGTCAGTGGTCAACGACTCGTAGCCTTCGTAGTACGTCTTCCATGCTTCTTCCATGGCTTCAGGCGTGCCGCCCATGTTCCGGCCGAAGATCTCGGTTTCCACACGCCCCGGGCAGATCTCGGTCACGCGGATGCGCTTGCCGACCGTATCGTTCCTGAGCTGGCGGGAGATCTGGTGCACGGCGGCTTTCGTGGCGTGGTACACCGTGTGGCCATAGAAGTTGTAGACGCCTGCGATCGAGCTGATGTTGATGACGTGGCCAAGGTCGCGCTCCACCATGCCCGGCAGGACCAGCCGCGTGAGCTGAAGCAGGCCGCGAAGGTTGACGTCGATGAGCTCGTCGATGTCCTGCTCGGACGAGTCCAGGAGGTTCCCGGGCCGGGAAACTCCGGCGCAGTTGACCAGGACGTCGACCTTCAGCTCGCTCACGACGGCGGTCAGGGCAGCTGTGTCGGTCAGGTCAACTACGTGCGGGATGGCACCCGTACGATCGGCCAGTTCGCTGAGGCGTTCCTCGTTGCGGGCCACGGCGTGAACGGTCAGGCCCCTTTTGGCCAGGCGCTCCGTGATCGCGGCACCCATACCGGTTGACGCTCCGGTGACGAGGGCGGTGGTGTAGTCGGAAAAAGACATCGGTTCTCCAAAGAGTGGAAATGGAAGGCACGAAGTGTGCCCGGAGGTCAGCGGCGCCTAAGCGTCGCGCAGGGGTTCGTGTGCCCGGTCCTTGACCGTGCTCACGGCTGCGAGCGTGCCGAGTGCCGTGACGACTGCGTAGAAGGCCGGCATGTAGATGTTGCCGGTGCTGCTGATAAGCCAGGTCATCAGCAACGGAGCGGTTCCGCCGAAGAGCGCGGAGGAGATGTTGTAGCCGAGGCCGTAGGCGGAGTACCGAACCCGGGTGGGGAACAGCTCAACGATCAGGATGTGGATGACTGCCGTGTGGCCGGCGAAGACGATGGCCATGATCGAGGCGCCAAGGATGGCCAGGCCCATGTTTCCCGTTGCGATGAGGGCGTAGGACGGGATGCCCAGGATGGTCATGGCGATGGCGGAGCCGGCGATGACTTTCTTGCGGCCGATGCGGTCGGAGAGGGCGCCCATGAAAGGAATGGCGATGCAGATGACAACCAGGCTGCAGGCGGTGATGAACAGTGCCTCGCCGATGGTGAAGTTGAGCTGCTTGCCTTTGAGGAACGTAGGCATGTAGGAGAACAGGACGTAGTAGCCGGAGCCGTTCATGAGCGGGATGAAGAGGGCAAGAACCATGGCCCGGCGGTGCTCAGCGGACTGGAAGGCTTCCTTGAGCGGGTTCTTGGAAAGGCCGCCTTCTTCCTTGAGCTTGGTGAAGTTGGGGGTGTCCGCGATGGCCTTGCGGATGTACCAGCCGATGACGCCCATGGGAATGGCGACCAGGAAAGGAATGCGCCATGCGAAGGAGCCGAAGCCACCGCCGTCGATCGCGGCCTGGGTGAGCCACGGAGACATGGAGAACGCCACAAGGGTGCCGGTGAGGAGGGCTGCGAACGAAGCGATCTGCGCGTAGGAAGTGATGATGCCGCGCTTGCCCTCGGGGGCATGTTCAGCGAGGAAGGTCATGGCGCCGGCGGCTTCGCCGCCGACCGAGAAGCCCTGCAGGAGCCGCAGTAGGACGAGCAGGATGGGAGCCGCAATGCCGATGGCCGCGTACGTGGGCAGGATTCCGATACCGGCTGTGGCGACGCTGATCAGCAGAATGACGAAGACCAGTAGCTTTTGCCTGCCGATCCGGTCGCCCAGGTAGCCGCAAACAACCGCGCCGAGGGGACGGACGAAGAACGAGACTGCGTAGCCGGCGAAGACGAACAACAAGGCGTTGTCCGGGTTACCGGGGGCGAGGAACACCAAGGCAAGTGTTCCGGCCATAAACGCGAAGATGCCGTTGTCATAAAGTTCCACGAAGATGCCAACGCAGCCTGCGGTGACAACCTTGCGCGTTTGACGGCCTGTGAGCCGTTCATGCTGCACTTGTGCAGCGTTGGTGTTAGCGGTCATGACATTTCCTTCTTGATGTTGAGCGTAGCAACGCCTATTGGTTTTGACGACAGGTTTTTAGCTGCATGCCGCAACCGGGAGGTCCTGCCACTGGGGTCGGCATCCAATGCCAAGTAGTCCGAAGACTGTGTTGACGGATTCGCGGAGGGTTTCAAGCTGCGCCCGCGAGCGCCGGTGGGCGGAAGTTGCCTCCGCCACTGTTGTTTTCCTGAAGCGGACCTTGTCGCCCGGGCGGGCTTGGGCAAGGACGTCCAGCCCATTGCTGGTGACCACGGCGAGGACTGGATATCCGGCGGTGACGCCGCGTCCCCGGTGCAGTACCAGCAACTCTTCCCGGGAGGGAACCTCGACGGCGCCCACCGGTACCCCGCGTGAAAGCACTTCGCCACTCGAGGTTCTTTCCGGAAGTTCACCCCCGAGCCTCAGGCCGATGTGATTGCTCCGGCCACTTACGGCGTATTCCGAGGTGAAGAGCAGCTCGGCGGAATCGCCAAACTCGGCGACATCCGGACCGTCAGTCACATCGACCATCAATTCCTGCCCCATGTCCGGCCGTTCAAGACCAAGCCGGAAGAGCGGAAGGTCGAAGTACGGTTGGCGAACAGGGCCCACGCTGCGGCGGGTCAGGAGGGTGGTTCCTTCCTTGAGCTGCAGGCCGAAGCCCACAACGGTGTCCGGGGCACAACTACCCAGCAGCGTCGGCGCCTCCACGGAACCGTGGACGGCCAGGTAGGCACGGAGGCCCCGGTTGATTCCCCGGACGGCCACCGTCTCGCCAGCACGGACCGAAACCGGTTCCCACTGGCTGCACGGACGCCCTCCGACGGTGAGGTTCAACGGAGCCCCCGTGACTGCGATCAGGATGTCTGACTGCGCTTTCATCCTGAAGTCGAGGGCCGTGATCTCCACCAGGGGATCGTTGTCCGCGTTGCCGGCAAGGATGTTGGCGGCCCGGGCCGAGTACTGGTCCAGGGCGCCGTTGACCGGAAGCCCAAAGCGGGGTCCACGGAACCGGCCAAGGTCTGTGACCACGGCGTTACCGGGTTGCTGGATGAGGATGTGCCCGCTCATGGCCTTGGTTCCAGTTCCTTGCCGACGTAAGAGCCGAACTCTCCGGCCTCGATGCGACGGAAACGGAGAATGTCTCCTGGCTTGTAAGGGACAAGTGGTTCACGGCGAATGTTCAGGACAGTCAAAGGGGTCTGACCGATGACGCACCAGCCACCCGGTGCGGACGCGGGAGCGATGACGGCTTGGCGTCCGGCCACAGCCACTGCCCCGGCCGGGACGCTGAGCCGGGGATCCTTGAGGCGGGGCACAGGCTTGGGGAAGGCGGGACCGTCCATCATGGGCGAGCCGGCAGGAGCACCCAGGCAGCGGACGGTGTAAGTCTTCTCGGTGTGGACGCGGATGACTTCCTCGGTGGAGATGCCCTGGTATTCGGCTACTTTCTCCAGGTCGGGACCGTATTCGCCGCCATAGACCACCGGAACATCAAATTCACGGGGTGCCTTTGCTGCGCCGGCGGACCGGCCCATTTCGAGGAGTCCCAGCTTGACGAACGCGCGCACCTGACGGGCCGACACCAGGACGGGGTCGAATTCCACCAGCACGGAATCGTAGGTGGGTACCGCGCCGTGAAGGCCCTCGGCGCCACAGCTCTCCAGCCAGTCGGCAAGACGGTGGACCGTGAGCCAGTTGTCCTCGCTTGCTTCGGCAAGGGCGACGACGCGCAATGCGGAGTCTCCTGATTCGTAGATCTCGGTGGGAGCCGCCATGAGAACGGACATGTCAGGCCGCCTTCCTCTTGGCATCCATGACTTCGGTCAACGGGGCAATACGGACGCCGGCCGAAATGAGCTCCGAACGGATCAGCCGGGCGAGCTCGACGGCGCCGGGGTTGTCCCCGTGAAGCAGGACGGTGTCCGCGGAGATGTCGATGTCAGTGCCGTTGGCGCATCGGATCTTGCCCTCGCACACCATGCGGACGGTTCGCTCGACAATAGCCGAGGGATCGTGCAGCACGGCGCCGGGCTGGCTGCGCGGGACCAGGGTCCCGTCTTCCTGGTAGGCACGATCGACGATGCCCACAATCGCCACGTCCAGGCCGGCGGAACGTGCCGCCTTGGCCAACTCGCCCTCCTGCGCGACCACGATCAGTTCGTTGTCCACGCGGGCAGCGGCCTCAGCCACGGCCTCCGCGTAATCCGCCCGGACGGCGACGAGATTTCCCAGCCGGCCGTGCGGCGCGATGTGGGTCACCTTGGTTCCGTGGAAGGCAGCGAAGCCGTTCAGGGCGCCCAGTTGGTAGAGCACATCCGCACGCACTTCGTTGGCAGTCAGGCCCATGTCCCGGCGGCCGAAACCACGCAGGTCCGGGAAGCTCGGGTGGGCTCCGATTCCCACTCCGCGGCGAACGCATTCGGCGACCGTGGCGTCCATGATGTCCGGATCGCCCGCGTGGAACCCGCAAGCGATATTGGCACTTGAAACGATCTCCAGAAGATCGGTGTCGCTGCCTATGGTGTAGGCACCGAATCCCTCTCCAAGATCCGCTACAAGATCAATTGTCGGGTTCACGTGGTTCTCTTTCCGTGGTTCTGCATTGGGGTCCGGCAATTCCGCTCGAACGGCTGGAATATCCGGTAAACTCAGTTGCCTTTTCGATTGAAAGTGTTTAGCTAAAATTCTTCAATCCGGGGAACTGTCGGTAATTCTTTGGTGATAGAAGTCTCGCACCCACGAACTTCGGGCACAAAGACCTATTCCCTATCACGGGATAGCTCCCGGTTATGACCTACGGCACACATGCTGGTGGCGGAAACGGCATGCTGCCGGGCCGCCGTCGTCGTCCTCCGTGGTGAAGGTCGACGACGGCGGGCGGCGGCGCGCGCGGTGGACCTGCCGCTGTTGCCGGAGGGCGATGTGCCCGAAAGTCTCATAGGGTGCTCTTTACGTGACGATCGATTTGTGAGGCAGCGTCCCGAATGCGTCTATATTTGGGTATCGGGACAATTCGGATGATGGGGAGTCAACGAACTGTCAGTAAATGGTTGGGAAACGCCACCATGGGGATGTGGATCTCAAATTAGTCGCTGAGAGACAGGTCACACAAAGACGGATTGTGTGTCCCTACATAGAATTTCCTTATGGCATCCAGGCCCCAAGTGGACTTGGAGGAAGGCAGACCGATGGATACGCGGAAGCTCTCATATTTTGTAAAGATCGTCGATTCGGGGAGCATCACCAAGGCCGCTGCAGCGCTCCACGTCGCCCAGCCTGCCCTCAGCCAGCAGGTGTCGGCACTGGAAAGCGATTTGAAGCAGCGCCTGCTGATCCGCAGTAAGCAAGGTGTCGAGCCGACCGCCGCGGGGCACACACTCTACCGCCATGCCCAGACCATCCTGCGGCTTGTTGAACAAGCGCGGCAGGACGTAGCGACATCCGGGGCCGCACCATCGGGCAGGGTGTCCATCGCCATCGCACCGTACAGCATGGCCTCCAGCCTCACGCCGCAGATCATCCGGGAGGTCGGCCGGCGATACCCGGACATCGTGGTGCATTTGACCGAGATCTTCGGGGGCGTGCTGAGCGAAGCAATCAAGAACGGGCGCCTCGACATGGCCCTGATCTACGAGCCGGGGAAGATCCGCGGGGTTCAGTTCACCACTATGATCGTGGAAGACCTGCACCTGGTCACCCACGAAGACGTCGATGTTGCCCAGGGCCGCACTACTGTCACTCTTGAAGAAGCCAGCACCCTTGGACTGTTCCTCCCCGAAAAGAACCACACCCTTCGCCAGATCATCGAAAAGGGACTGGCCGAGCACGGGTTGCCCCTGCGGCTCGTAGGAGAAGTGGAGTCGGTTCCGTCGCTTGTCCGGCTCATCCGCGCAAACCTCGGGGCTACCGTGCTGCCGAAATCGGCTGCCGATGCGCTCTTCCCTGATGAGAACTTCAAGGTCCTGCGGATCGTCGAACCGGCCCTGCAGAGCAAGATCGCCCTGTGCACCCCCGACCACGAACCGCTGTCAGAGGCCGCCTCGGCCGTGCTCATCCTGGTCAAGGAGATGCTGCAGCAACAGTTGATCAGCAAGTACGCGGCCGATCCATCCTAGGGTTGATCCATCCATAACATTGCCTTATCCGGACAGACATCTTTGGTCTTATTCACGGGCATTTTTATTTCCTATTATCGAATTAGCAAATAATTCGAAAGCGGCTCGCGGATTCCGTGAACCCAATCAAAGGAAACAGCGGTGAAAAAGATCAGCCAGACCCGGTGGGTTTCGAATCCAGCCCTCGGAACGATCAGCGCACGGACCGGATTCCACTGCCCTAGGAACGGTTTCTGGCGTCCTTTGGGCGGCGTGGGCGAGCCCCTCTTCGTCTTCGAAGGAAGCCTCATGCCGCCCCATGCCGGACACAGCATCGAGTGGTACCTGGTCGACGCACGGCCCTGACACCCCGGACTGGACTGACTCGACTAACCACCCAAGGCGCCTTGCCCCAGGCAAGGCGCCTTCTTCGTGCCCGGAAACGGGCGCGCAAAAGGCCGGCCACCGCATTCGGTGACCGGCCCCAGCGTGACAATCAGTCTTCGACCAGCAGTCCCTTGGCCTTCAGCTTTTCCGTTAGTCCGCACAACTCGATGGTGGTGCCGCCGGCGTGGTAGGCCTTGATGAGCTCGCGTTCGGCGTCGTCCCGGGCTTGGGAGAGCGCGATGACCTCCTCCGCTTCCTCACGGCGGACGACAACGACGCCGTCTGCGTCACCGCGGAGGATGTCTCCGGGGTAGATGATCTCATCGCCGAACACCAGGGGGTGGTTGATGGGTCCGAGGGTTTCCTTGACCGTGCCTTTGATGCAGACGCTGCCCGAGAATACCGGCAGGCCCAATTCAATGAGGTCCTGGGTGTCCCGCACGCCGGAATCCGTCACCATCGCCGCAATGCCCTTGGCTTTCATGGCATTGCCCAAGACGTCGCCGAACGTTCCGGCGTCGGAAAATTCCTGGGCACCGACCAGGACCACGTCGCCGGCCTGGGCGTAGTGGATGGCAACCTGCAGCATGAGGTTGTCCTGCGGGGCACAGGCCACCGTCACGGCCGGGCCGCAGAAGGACATCGAGCGGTCGATCGGCTTGATCTTGGAGCTCAGGGCGCCGCGGCGGCCCTGGGCTTCGTGGATGGTCGCGGAGGAGAACGCCGCGAGGCGGCTGACGACGTCGGCGTCGGGCCTCTGGAATTTTGTCTTGACGTGGATCATTTCCTGAATCTTTCTCTTGGCTGGCTTCTGGGGTGCCCGTGGGGCTTAGTTGAGGGCGCTGACTGCCTTGCGGATCGAGTCCACGCCGGCATTGATGGTCTCCAGCGATGTGGCGAAGGAGATCCGGAAGTAGGGGCCGAGGCCGTAGGCCGAGCCCTGGATGACGGCGACCGCAGCCGCGTTGAGGAGGTACAGCGTGAAGTCCTGGTCGTTCTCAATGACCGTGCCGTCCGGAGCGGTCTTGCCGATGACGCCGCTGCAATTCACGTAGGCGTAGAAGGCACCCTCGGCCGGCGCGACGGAAAGTCCGTCTATGGCGTTGAGGCCTTCGACGGCGACGTCCCGGCGCTTGCGGTACACCTCCACGCTGTCCCGGACGAACGACTGGTCGCCGTTCAGGGCGGCCGCCGCAGCTGCTTGGCTGACCGACGACGGGCAGGATGAGGTCTGCGACTGCAGCTTGTTCATGGCCGCGATCAAAGGCGCCGGGCCCACGCCGTAGCCAAGGCGCCAACCGGTCATTGCGTAGGCCTTGGAGACTCCGTTGACCAGGAGGATGCGGTCGCGGAGGGTCGGAACCGCCGTGACGAGGCTGGTCACCCGGCCGTCGCCGAAGTGGATTTCGTCGTAGATCTCGTCCGTGAGGATGTAGACATGCGGGAATTCCTCAAGGACGGCACCCAGGGCCTGGAGTTCTTCGCGTGTGTACACGGCTCCCGTCGGGTTGGACGGAGCGTTGAGGATGAGCCATTTCGTCTTGGGCGTGATGGCTTCGCGGAGGGCGGCCGGTGTGAGCTTGAAGCCGGTGTCTTCTCCGCAAGCGACGATCACGGGCGTGCCGTCGTTGGCGAGGACCATGTCCGGGTAGGACACCCAGTACGGTGCGGGGACGATGACCTCGTCGCCCTCGTTGAGCGAAGCCATGAGTGCTACGTAGAGGACTTGCTTGGCACCGCCGCCGATGGTCAGCTGGTTCGCTGCGTAATGCACGCCGGTGTGGCTTTCAATCCGGCGGAGGATGGCGGTCTGCAGTTCCGGCGTTCCAGTCACCGAGGTGTACTTGGTCTGGCCGGCGTTGATCGCTTCGATCGCTGCCGCCTTGATGTGGTCAGGGGTGTCGAAGTCCGGCTCGCCGACGGTCAGGTCGATGATCGGGATGCCTTCGGCTCGTAGTTCACGGACGCGGGCGGCGGCCGCAACGCTCGCTGAGGACTTGATGCGTGTGACCCTCGACGCCGGCAGGTACTCGGACATTTGTCTTCTCCAGAATCGTGAAACTCAGGATTCGGGTGTCGAATCCCCAATTTCGAGACTAGGCACTGCCGGGCGCCGTGGATAAGACCTAATGTGCGTGGATCAATAAGAGGCCCTTATGACCACCCGATCTATATAGGGATTCTGTGGTCGTTTTGGGACATTTCAACCCTATATGGGAATCTTCCATGCACTTCGCTTATGGGTTCACGCGGTATTGGTATTTCCGCGGCGCTGCGAGCACCGCCTAGATTTCATAGATCAGAAGTTCGCGAAGAGTCCGAAAGGGATCCAATGCCAGCCCAATCCGGGTCCCTTCCGGGCCCGTCAACCACCGGCAGGTATACCTACCGGGCCAAGGTTCCAGCCCGGTCCCAAACCGTGGCCAAAGGAGAGCGTGCCAAGCTCACGCACGCCCTCGCGGCGCACAGGCAACTCCTGTCCCATGCTTCGAGCGCCATCCGCACATTGACCGCTGCCCGCAACGAGATGATCGCCCAGGCCCTTGAAGACGGGCTCACGTTGGCCACAATTTCGGCGGTGACCGGGGAAAACATTCGGGCTGTCCGAACCATCGGTTTGGCTTATGACGACCTTCACCCGAGCGGGCTCACGCGAGGCGCGCATGTGGATGGCCTGAGGGCGAAAAGCGAGCAACTCAAAGCAGCCGAAAGGCATCGCGACCGGATCGTTAATCAGCGGGAAGCGTTGATTGTCACGGCGCTCCGCTCCCAAGCCTGCGATGACCTTGAACTTGCCTCGCTGACCGGCCTCACCCCCGAGCATATCCGCAGGTCAACGCGGGGCATCGCGCGCTCCGCCTAGCTTACTTCGTTGCGTCTTTCTTTTCCGGGGGCGTCCTGCAGCTAAACAGTTCCTGTGTTCCCGTTTTCCTCGCGATGAGCACCGTCAATGCGCGGGCCGACGTCGAGATCGGTTCAAAATGCTGGATCGACCGCGCACCAACGTTCCAAATGCGCTTCACGCCCAGCACCCGGTCGTGCTCATCCGTCGCAACCAAGGGCGGACTTCCCTGCCCTGCCATGGGCCTGCGTTTCCAGCACAGACTGACTACCGTCGCGTGCTCCCAGAATTCCACGGCGGTTACAAAGAATTCGCGCCCCTCATCATCCAGGAACAGCCCGGACTGCGGGACGTAAACAGCCCGCAGATCGTACTCCACGGGGCCTGGACGCCTTGCAGCCGGCGATTCGGCGATGGCTGCGGCTTGTTGAGGATTGAGATCTGGTTGCGGGACCACGGCATGCTCCATTGAAATTGCGGCCGACCCCCTCCTCGACCGCCCCCGAGCGGCCTCGGGATATCCAATGTAGCTCCGTCCAAGGACCTCCGGAAGAGTACCGACTACCTACCTAGTTCAGTAGCTCGACGGGGCGTCACCTGTCCCGCCTAAGGGCGCTCCGCCGTCGGGGTTTGTTGGGATGAACTTGTCCGCGAGGGCTTCGCTGCCGCGCGCCAGCAGCGCGACATCCGCGCCGACCAGCACGAACGAGGCACCGGCGTCCATGTACGCGCGTGCGGTGGCTTCGTTGAAGGCGTTCACGCCGGCCGGTTTGCCCGCGGTCTTTGCCGCGGCGAGGCAGTGCTCGACGGCGGCGCGCACCGTGGGGTGTTCCTGTTCGCCGAGGAGGCCCATGGACGCGGCAAGGTCGGAGGGGCCGAGGAAGATGGCATCGACGCCGTCGACCGCGAGGATCTCCTCGACGGCGGCGACGGCGGCCCCGGTTTCGATCTGGACCGTGACGCTGATGGTTTCGGCGGCGCGGGCGAGGTAGTCCGGGATGCGGTTCCAGCGCGAGGCGCGGGCCAGGGCGGAGCCGACGCCGCGGACCCCGTGCGGCGGGTAGCGGACGGCGGCGATGGCGGCCTGTGCCTCCTTGGCGGAGTTGACCATGGGGATGAGCAGGTCCTGCACGCCCAGGTCCAGGTATTGCTTGAGGAGCACGGTGTCGTTGACCGGCGGGCGGACCACGGCTTGGACGGGGTAGCCGCGGACGGCCTGGAGCTGGGCGAGGATGGATTCGAGGCCGTTGGGGCTGTGTTCGGCGTCGATCAGGAGCCAGTCCAGCCCGGCCCCGGCGCATAGTTCGGCGATGAGCGGGCTGCCGGAACACACCCACATCCCGGCGAGTGGCCGGCCCGCGGGCCCGGCTTGTTCGGCCAGGGCTTGACGGAACGTGCGGTCTGGTTCTACTCGAAGCGGCATGTGACAACTCCCAAGGGACCGTAGTCGGCGTGGACGGTATCGCCTTTGTATACCCAGAGGGGGCGGGTGAAGGAGCCGGCGAGGATGATCTCCCCGGCCTTCAGCCCATCACCGTGCGGGGCGATCTTGTTAACGAGCCAGTGCACGCCGTTGGCGGGGTGGTCCAGGACGCCGGCGGCGACGCCGGTTTCCTCCACCACCTGGTTTTTGTACAGGATCGCCGATACCCAGCGGAGGTCGACGGCGTCCGGGCGGACCGGGCGTCCGCCGACCACCATGGCACCCATGGCCGCGTTGTCCGAGATGGTGTCCACGATGGTCCGGCCCTCCATCTCGATCCTGGAATCCAGGATCTCAAGGGCCGGAACCACGTAGTCGGTGGCGTTCAGGACGTCGAAGATGCTGCAGCCGGGCCCGGAGAGGTCCTTCTTGAGCACGAACGCCAGTTCCACCTCGACCCGGGGGTGGGTGTACTGGTCCCACGGCACGGAGCAACCGGTGTCCAGGACCATGTCATCGAAAATCGCGCCGTAGTCCGGTTCGGTGATGCCGGTGGCGTCCTGCATGGCCTTGGACGTCAGCCCGATCTTGCGGCCCACCAGCTTCCGGCCGGCGTCCTCGTTCCGGCGCCGCCATAACTGCTGCACGGCGTAGGAATCCTCCACCGTCATCTCCGGGTAGCGGGCGGTCAGGCGCGGAACCGGGGTCCGGCTCCGGCCTGCTTCTACTAGTTCGTCGGCAATGGTTTCTATCGTCTTCGGGTCAAGCATCTCCACACTCCGTTCGGCCATCCTGCGGTCAGCATACGTTGAGGGCCGCCGGCCTAGAGCTGCGAGCCGACCTTGAAGCCCTTCTTTTCCCCCGCGGGGCCGTCCTCGGGCTGGCGCGTGTACGAGAAGCCGTCGGCACCCACGGTGACCGCCATTTCGCTCTTTTCCTCGCGGACGACGACCGGCTGCGGGTTGCCGTCCAGGTCCAGGACGAGGGAGGCCTCGGTGTACCAGGACGGGACCACGGGGTTGCCCCACCAGTCGCGGCGCTGGTTGTCGTGGACGTCCCAGGTGACCGTGGGGTTGTCCGGGTCACCGGTGTAGTAGTCCTGGGTGTAGATCTCGATGCGGTGCCCGTCCGGGTCCAGGATGTACAGGTAGAACGCGTTGGACACGCCGTGCCGGCCCGGGCCTCGTTCGATCCGGTCGCTGATGCGCAGGGCGCCCATCTTGTCGCAGATCTGGATGATGTTGTGCTTCTCGTGCGTGGAGAAGGCGATGTGGTGCAGGCGCGGGCCGTTGCCCCCGGTCAGGGCGGTGTCGTGCACGGTCTGCTTGCGGTGCATCCACGCGGCGTACGTGACGCCGTCGGAATCCTTGATGTCCTCGGACACGCGGAAGCCCAGGTCCTCCAGGTAGGCCCGGCCGCGGGGAACGTCCGGGGTGACCTGGTTGAAGTGGTCCAGGCGGACCAGCTCACCGGCGGAGTACAGGTCGTAGCGCTGGGTGAGGCGTTCGACGTGCTCCACGTCGTAGAAGAACTCGTACGGGAAGCCCAAAGGGTCCTCGACGCGGACCGAGTCCCCGATGCCCTTGGTGAAGCCGTTCTTGCGGCGCTCCACCCGGCAGCCGAGCTCGCGGTAGTAGGCCTCGGCGGCGTCGACCTCGGCCGGGGACTTCACCCGGTACGCGAACGCTGCCGCGGCGGCGACCGGTCCCTTGCGCAGGACCAGGTTGTGGTGGATGAACTCCTCGAAGGAACGCAGGTAGATGGTGTTCTCGTCTTCCTCGGTGACGTGCAGGCCGAGCAGGTCAACGTAGAACTCGCGGGACTTGGCGAGGTCCGTGACCACGAGTTCAAGGTAGGCGCAGCGGACGATATCCGGCGCCGGGACGGTGGGGGTCGGGACGAAGTTGCTCATGGGGTTCTCTCTTCTTCGAAAGGGTCTGTGGTGTTCGACGGCGGGATGCTCGCCTTTGGTGCCGGGTGCCGCCCAACTGACTCGCAGTAAGTGTCGTTTTGGAGCCCCATAACGACAACAAGTGCGAGGTAGTTGGGCCGGGCGGGGTCAGGCGCCGAACTTCGGGGTGTGCACAGCGCCGAGGGTGATGTGCACGGCTTGCTGGTCGGTGTAGAAATCGATGGAGCGGTAGCCGCCTTCGTGGCCCAGGCCCGAGGCTTTGACCCCGCCAAAGGGGGTGCGCAGGTCCCGGACGTTGTGGCTGTTGAGCCACACCATGCCAGCCTCGACGTTCTGCGCGAAGTTGTGCGCGCGGGTCAGGTTCTGGGTCCAGATGTAGGCCGCCAAGCCGTATTTGGTGTTGTTCGCCAGGGCGAGGGCTTCGTCGTCGTTCTCGAACGGGGTGATCGCGACGACCGGGCCAAAAATCTCCTCCTGGAAGATCCGGGCGTCGGGCGCGACGTCGGCGAACACCGTCGGGGCGATGTAGTTGCTGTTGTTGAGCCCTGCGGGCAAGTCTTCCGGGCGTCCGCCGCCGGCGAGCAGCCGGCCTTCGGACTTGCCGATCTCCACGTACGAGGCGACCTTTTCGTAGTGCTCGGGGTGGACGAGGGCGCCGACCTGGGTCTTGGGGTCGTGCGGGTCGCCGACGACGATATTCTTCGCGCGGGCGGCGTACTTCTCGCAGAACTCGTCATAGATCGCGCGTTCGACGAGGATCCGCGAACCGGCGGTGCAGCGTTCTCCGTTGAGGGAGAAGACCCCGAATAGTGCCGAATCGATCGCGGCGTCCAGGTCGGCGTCGGCGAACACGACGCACGGGGACTTCCCGCCCAGCTCCATGGACAGGCCCTTGAGGTTGGCGGCGGCGTTGCGGAAGATCGTCTGGCCCGTTGTGGTCTCGCCCGTGAAGGAAATCAGCGGCACGTCCGGGTGCTTGACGAGGGCGTCACCGGCTTCCTCGCCGAGCCCGTTGACCAGGTTGAACACGCCGTCGGGCAGGCCGGCATCCTTGAAGATCTGCGCCCAGAGCGAGGCCGAGAGCGGGGTGAACTCGGCCGGCTTGAGGACCACGGTGTTGCCGGCGGCCAGGGCGGGGGCGAGTTTCCAGGACTCGAGCATGAACGGGGTGTTCCACGGCGTGATCAGGCCCGCGACGCCGATCGGCTTGCGGTTGACGTAGTTGATCTGTGAGCCCGGGACCTTCATGGCGTCGTCGAACTGGGCCACGATCAGGTCCGCGAAGAAGCGGAAGTTCTCCGCCGCACGCAGGGCCTGGCCCTTGGCTTGGGTGATCGGCAGGCCGGTGTCAAAGGTTTCGAGTTCGGCGAGGCGTTCTTCCTGGGCTTCGACGGCGTCGGCGATCCTGTTCAGGACGCGGGCACGCTCGCGCGGCTTCATCTTCGGCCACGGGCCGTTCACGAAGGCTTCGCGGGCCGCGGCAACGGCGAGGTCGATGTCTTCCTTCTGCCCGGCCGCGGCGGTGGCGTAGTTGGTGTTGGAGACCGGGTCCAGGACGTCGAAGGTCTTCCCGCTGACCGAGTCAACGAATTCGCCGTTGATGAAGTGCTGGATGTGGGTGGGAAGGTCCTTCGGGACGTAATGGGTGGTTTCTGGTGCAGTGAACGTCATTGTTTTCTCCTTTGCTATTGGAACGCGGGGTCACTTACGGCCCATGTCGGGGCGCTTAATGGGCGCTAAGTGACCCCGCGTTGGTTTGTGCGAGGTATGCGTCGAGGGTGGCGCTGCGGTGGCGGCGGGCGGCTTGTTCGATGGTGTCGGCGTCGGCATTGCTTTCGATGAGCTGAAGCAGCGCCTCGTGCTCTTTGACGGATTCCTGCGCACGGCCAGGGACGAAGCGGAATGTCGAGGCCCGGATCGAGGCCAGCCGGTTCCAACCCCGGTGCACGAGGTCCAGGATGTGCGGATTGGGGCAGTGTTCGAAGAGCACGCTGTGGAAATCCTGGTTCAGCGCCGTGAAGCGGACCGGATCGAAATGCTCCAGGCAGTCGCGCATCTCGGCATTGACCGCACGGGCCCGGGCGATGGCCACGGAGTCGATCAAGGGGGCCGACAATGCCGTGGCCGCTCCCTCGATGATGCTCAGGGTCTGCATCGTGTACAGGTACTCCGTCGGATCGATCCCGGAGACCGTGGCGCCGACGTTGCGCTCGAACTTCACGAGCCCCTCGGCCTCCAGGCGGCGGATCGCCTCCCGGACCGGAACCACGCTCACGCCGAGGTCCTCGGCGATCTTGGCCAGCACCAGCCGGTATCCCGGCGTGTAGGTGCCCTCCACGATGCGCGCCTTCACGGCGGCATAGGCCTGCTCGGACTTGCTCCCGACGGCGGTTTCAGTCACCTTGGGCTCCTTCCCACTCCTGGTAACGGGCACGCCACTGGGCGTTCATCGGGTACAAACCGTCCACGCTGTTGCCCTGCTTGACCATCTCGAAGATGAACGATTCTTCCTTCTCCTGCTCGATGCACTCATCCACCAGCTCCTCCGCGATGGCCGGCGGGATCACCAGGATCCCGTCCGAGTCGGCCACGATGATGTCCCCGGGCTGGACCGTGGCCCCGCCGCAGGCGATGGTGATGTCCGTGTCCCACGGGATGTGGCGCCGGCCCAGCACGGCGGGGTGCGGGTTGGCGAAGTAGGTGGGCATGTCCAGTCCTGCCACGGCAGAAAAGTCCCGCACGCCGCCGTCGGTGATGATGGCCGCGGCACCGCGCATCTGGGCACGCAGCGCCAGGATGTCTCCGACGGTCCCTGTGCCCTTTTCTCCCCGGGCCTCCATGACCAGGATCTCGCCTTCGTTCACGGAGTCGATCGCCCGTTTTTGGGCGTTGAACCCTCCGCCGTGGGTCGTGAAGAGGTCCTCACGGTTGGGGACATAGCGCAGCGTCCGGGCGAGCCCGACGACGCGGCGGTCCGGGCGGGTGGCCTGCAGGCCGTCGATGCTCACGTTGTTCAGCCCGCGCTTGCGCAACTGGCTGGACAACGTCGCGGTCGCCACGCTTTCGAGCTTCTTCTTCAGCTCCGGGGTCAGGACAGGCACGACGGCGGGAAGCCCCGCTGCTTCCCGAGAACCGTATGCTTCCTCCCGCTGCGTGTCGTCGGATTTGGGCCGAGCGCCGAAGTCCGCGAACGCCGTCGTACCTTCCGTCACGGTGGTGGCCAAGCGACCGCTGCTGAAGTCGCCAGCGGTGACTTCAACCTCGACGACGTCGCCGGGTTGGGCGACGGAAGCGCCGGCCGGGGTGCCGGTCAGGATGATGTCCCCGGTTTCGAGGGTGAGGAGCTGGGACAGATCGGCGACGAGGCGCGCGAAGGGGAACAGCAGGTCTTCGGTGGTGTCGTCCTGGACGAGTTCGCCGTTGTGCCAGGTGCGGATCCGCAGCCCGGAGGGGTCGACGTCGGCGGCCGGAATGAGCGCGGGGCCTACCGGGGTGAAGCCGTCGCCGCCCTTGGACCGGAGGTTGGAGCCCTTGTCCGCGTAGCGGAGGTCGTAGACGCCGAGGTCGTTGCTGGCCGTGACCCATTGGACGTGGCTCCAGGCGTCTTCCAGACCCACGCGGCGGGCGGGCGTGCCGATGACCAGCGCGATCTCGCCCTCGTAGCCGAGGAGTTCACAGCCAGCCGGACGCTCCACCGTTGAGCCGCTGAGGGCAAGGGACGACGAAGGCTTCAGGAAGTACGAAGGCTGCTCCGGCGTACGTCCGCGCTGCGCTGCCCGGCTGGGGTAGTTGATATGCACCGCGATGACCTTGCGGGCCGCGGCCAGGGTGTGGTCGGTGACCTGTTCCAAGTTTCACTCCTCATCGAGTACGAAATCGTATACGATAACTATGACCCTGGAGTTTCGGGACGTCAACCCCCTGCATCCCCGGACGGATCGCGAGGCCCTTGTAGCCCCCGTCACGCCTGCCGTACAGTATGAATCCAGACAAAGGTTCAAATAAAGAATTCACAGTTCTATAATTGAACAACCGCACAATGAAGTGAGGAAAGCCCATGCAGTTCCACCACCACGGTTATGTATCCGGCGACCCGCGTGTCCAGGCGGCCGCCGGCGTCGGCATCAACAGACCCACTGATCTTCCCGACGAGGTCGACGTACTCATCGTCGGCAGCGGGCCCGCCGGCATGATCGCCGCCGCGCAGTTGTCCCAGTTCCCGGGCGTCACAACCCGTATCGTGGAGCGTCGCCCCGGCAGGCTCGCGATCGGGCAGGCCGACGGGATCCAGGCCCGGAGCGTGGAGACATTCCAAGCCTTCGGATTCGCCGAGCGGATCATTGCCGAGGCGTACCGGATCACCGAGATGGCGTTCTGGAAGCCGGACCCGTCAGACCCTTCACGCATCATCCGTACCGCGCGGGCCCTCGACGATCCGACCGGGGATATCAGCGAATTCCCGCACCTGATCGTCAACCAGGCGCGCGTGCTGGACTACTTCGCCGAGTACATGGCGAACTCCCCCACCCGCATGACCCCCGACTACGGATACGAGTTCCGCGGCCTCGAAGTCACCAATGACGGTGACTACCCAGTCACCGTCACGCTCCTCCACACCGCCGGACCAAACGAGGGCCAGGAACGCATTGTCCGGGCCAAATACGTCGTGGGCGCGGATGGCGCGCGGAGCAAGGTGCGCGAGTCGATCGGCTGCACCCTCGCCGGCGACCAGGCCAACCACGCTTGGGGCGTCATGGACGTCCTTGCCGTCACGGACTTCCCCGACATCCGCACGAAGTGCGCCATCCAGTCCGGCACGGGCGGCAGCATCCTCCTGATCCCGCGCGAAGGCGGCCATCTCTTCCGCATGTACGTCGACCTTGGCGAGGTGGATCGGAACGACAACCGCTCCGTGCGGAACACCACCATCGAGGAGATCATCTCCAAGGCCAACGACATCCTCCATCCCTACACGCTCAATGTGCGTAACGTCGCCTGGCACAGCGTGTACGAAGTGGGCCACCGCCTCACGGACAGGTTCGACGACATCCTGCCGGACCAGCGCGGCACGCGCACACCGCGCGTGTTCATTGCCGGCGACGCATGCCACACCCACAGCGCGAAGGCCGGACAGGGAATGAACGTCTCCATGCAGGACGGCTTCAACCTGGCATGGAAGCTCGGACACGTACTCGAAGGCCGCAGCCCGGAGAGCCTCCTCTCCACGTACTCCGCCGAGCGCCAAGTCATTGCCAAGAACCTCATCGACTTCGACAAAGAGTGGTCCACGCTCATGGCGAAGAAGCCCGAGGAATTTGAGGACCCCACCGAGCTGGAGAACTTCTACGTGAGCACCGCAGAGTTCCCTGCCGGCTTCATGACCCATTACGCTCCCTCGCCGCTGATCGCCGAGCCAACACATCAAGGCCTGGCCACGGGATTCACCATCGGTAAGCGTTTCAAGTCCGCGCCCGTGGTGCGCGTCTGCGATACCAACCCGCTACAGCTCGGCCACCAGGCCAAGGCTGACGGACGGTGGCGCATCTACGTCTTCGCGGACGCTGCGGGTGCGGGAACGGCACAGGGGGGAGCGTCCGCCGTCGCCGACTTTGCCGAGTGGATCGCGAACTCGCCGGACTCGCCGCTGGCCGCAACGCCGTCGGGCGCTGACCGGGACGCGTGGTTCGACGTGAAGGTGATCTACCAGCAGGAGCACACGAGCGTCGACATCGGAGCGGTGCCGGAAGCATTCAAGCCGGAGGTCGGACCGTTCAAGCTCACCTACCTTGAGAACGTCTACGGCACCGATCCTTCGGCAGACATCTTCGAGTTGCGCGGCCTTGACCGCGGCGGCGTCGTGGTGGTGGTGCGGCCGGACCAGTACGTGGCGAACGTCTTGCCCTTGACCGCGACGGCGGAACTCGCCGCGTTCTTCGCGCCCCTCCTTCGATCGGGACGGACCGCAGCGGTCTGAGCTGTTGGCGCGTTCCGGCGTGCGGGACCAACGCAAGGGTTCATTCTGTCGGTGGCCCGTCGTAGGGTACCGGCATGGACATCATCATGGTTCCCGGATTCTGGTTGGACGCTTCTTCGTGGTCGGAGGTCACGCCGCCGCTCGTTGCTGCGGGCCACACGGTCCACCCGCTCACGCTGCCTGGGCTGGAGGCAATTGACGCCCCGAGGTCCGGTATCGGCCTCAGGGATCACATCGAGGCAGTAGTGGCAGCCGTCGACGCCGTTGGCAGTCCTGTTGTACTGGTCGGCCACTCCGGTGGAGGTGCCATCATCCACGGCGCCGTCGACGCCCGCCCGGACCGGGTGGTCCGGGCGGTCTACGTGGACAGCGGACCGCTTGGCGAGGGCGGCGTCATCAACGACGAACTGCCTGTCGAGGGCGATGCCGTGCCCTTGCCGCCATGGGAGCTGTTCGAAAATGAGGACCTCGTGGACCTCAACGAGGAGCTGCGGGCCGCGTTCCGGGCACGCGCCATCCCGGAGCCAAAGAACGTGACCACGGATAAGCAGCGCTTGCACGATGCGCGCCGCTACGACGTCCCCGCCACCATCATCGCGTGCGAGTTCCCCTCCAGCCTGCTCGGCGAGTGGATCGAATCCGGCCACCCGTTCGTGGCCGAGCTCGCACGCATCAACGACGTGGAATTCATGGATCTGCCCACCGGACACTGGCCCCAGTTCACGAAGCCGCATGAACTCGGCGAGGCCATTCTTGCGGCGGTTGAGCGGACGGGTTAGTCACCGCACCGAATGGCTCGTTTCGGGCTTACGGTAGCTGTCCACAGTGACCTCCAGTGCTTGGTCCCACGATGTTGCCTTAACACCCAGCATCTTCCGCGTCTCCTCGGAGTCGATCACGAAGGGCATCGTGAATTGGTAGCTGGAAGCTGAGATCTCGCGCATGATCGGAATGACGGTGCCGAGGGCTTTAAGTGACCACTGCGGGATCGGGGCCACCCGGCCATTCACGCCCCAACGCTCATTCACCTGCCGCGCGATTTCCGAGCGCGGGACGGATGCACTCGGCACATGCCAGGCCCGTCCCCATTCGCCCGGGTGGTCTGCGGCCGCGATAAGTGTCGCGGCGATATCGGGCAGGAAGCTCCAACTGTGCTCCAGTACGGGGTCCCCCACGACACGCGCCGTTTTGGAGGCCAGGAGTGGTTGAAAAAAGCCGCCGCCAAGATGAGTCGACATCCCCGCCGCCCCAGGACCGAAGTAGTCGCTCGCCCGAACCTCCACGGCCCGGATTTCACCGCGTTCGTGCGCGGCAAGGACTTTCTCCCAACCCGCTTTGCGCACAAGGCCCTTCTTCTCGGTGGTGGCGAGCTGTGAATGCTCGGTCATCGGACCGTCCGGCGGGCCGTACGCATAGAGGTTGCCCATGAGCACAAGACCGGCCCCGGAGTCACGCGCCGACTTGATCACAGCGTCGAAGATCGGAGGCCAATCGGCTACCCAATTGGTGTAGGGCGGATTGGTGCAAACGAAGATCGTGTCGGCTCCCCGCGCAGCCCCTGTCACGTCGGCCGGGCTGCTCGCGTCCAGTTTCACGGGAGTCGCCCCGGGGACCGTAGTGCCGCTGCGCGTGCCGAGAGTTATCTGGTCTCCACGGGCGGAGAGCTGCCTCGCGAGCGTCCCGCCTACGAGTCCGGCGCCGAGGATAAGATGGCGTGCCACGATGGTTTCTCCCTAACTCTCCGGCGATGCTTTGCTGGTGACGTCGCACCGAAGTACGGCGCAGCCGCTTACCCTTGACAAGATCCGAGGGTGGAATGAATGATACGAGCCTCATCAGCTTTGTACCTACCGGTGGTCAATAGCTGAATTGGTGTCTAACAATGTCGAAAGAGCACATTGACTGTATTCGTGTGGGCATGTTTTTCAGTCGGGTTGCTTGCGTTGCTCCTGAACTGGATGAGCGTGATCGGAACACTGATCGTGCCACGTCCGCTGCACAGCAACCTTTCACGGATGACCCATTTGGTCACTGCGAAAATCTTCTTTGTCATCACTAAGCCCGTCTCCTCGTACGAAGTACGTGATCGGATCCTTGCCTGGCAGTCCCCCATGGCGCTGTTCGTCCGCCTGCTGGTTTGGGTGATCGTGTTCGACTTGTCGTTCAGTCTCCTGCTTCTTCCCTTCGTCGACGGTGACCTCTGGCAAGCCGCAAGCGAGGCTGGCTCCGCGATGTTCACGCTTGGCTATGCTGCTCCATCGAATGTCGGCAACACCGTGTTGGTTTACGTCGCCGCCTATACCGGGTTGATCGTGATCGCTCTGCAGATCGGTTATCTGCCAACGCTGTATGCAGCTTTCAACAGGCGGGAGGCGGAGGTGACCCTCCTCGTATCGAGGGCAGGCTCACCCTCATGGGGACCCGAGCTTCTGGTGCGCACACGGTTTGGGATGGCCGCCCAAACCAGCACCAGCGAGCTCAGCGAGCTTTACCAAAGGTGGGAGCGATGGGCCGCGGATGTCGCCGAATCACACAGCACCTACCTGACGCTGGTATGGTTCCGTTCGCCTTCACCGCAATCGAACTGGCTCAACTCCCTCCTCAGCGTCATGGACGCGGCCGCGTTGCAGCTTTCCCTGAGTCCGGGGTCCGCCCCGAGCACCCGGGCTCGGCTGGTCATTCGGATGGGATTCACCTGCCTGAACCAAGTGGCCCGGGCCATCCGGATCCCGGTCGACGAAGACCCCGATCCCGATTCCGAACTCGATGTGACCTTTGAAGACTTTCAAGCGGCCGTGGAACTCATGCGGACCGTCGATTACCCGATTGAGGTAACGGCGGAGCAAGCATGGCCACATTTCAGGGGCTGGCGCGTCAACTACGAACGGGTCGCATACGCCCTTGCCTACGCGATCGATGCCCCACCATCAATGTGGAGCGGCCCACGACGCTTCGCATCCGAACCGGTCATGCCGCACAGGCCGAAGAACCGCACTTCCAAGGACGTCAAGCCGGACGATCCGCAAATGATTGCCCAGAGGAAGACACGGTGACAGCAAGGTGCAAGGATGGCAACGCACATGACGGTTGAACTGCATCGAAGAGGAGAAGCACCATGCCCATGATCGACGTGTACGCCACCGCAGGGACTTTCGCAGACAAACACCAGCTCGCGATTGACCTGGCGTCGACGGTGATGCGTGTGGAGCAGGTGCCGGATATCCCGATGTTCCGCAAGAACACGGCGGCATTCATCCATGAACTCCCGGCGGGGGATCTGTCGAATGTCGACGGCGACAGCAACTACGTGCGCGTCCAGGTGCTCACGAACGCGGGCGCGCTGAACCGCGAAAAGCAGCTCGCCGTTGTCGAACAACTCACCGCGCTCGTCGCGACGTCGGCCGCGGACCCGACGCTGCCTGATCGAACCTGGGTCCTGCTCACGGAAGCGCCCGACGGCGGCTGGGGCCTCAACGGCCACGCCAACACTAACGAGGAACTCATCGCAGCCGCGCGTGCACAGATTGCCTCACTCCAGGGGCACACCCCGCAGGCCTGACTTCCGGCAGCAAGCCTGGCTAGGGGCGCCAAGCGCCCCTGACGCGGACTTGGCTACTCGCGCGGACTTGGCTACTCGGCAAACACCTGCTTGGCGACCGCCATGGCGGACATCGCCTTGGGCCAGCCCGCATAGAACGCCAGGTGCGTAATAGCCTCGCTCAATTCGGTTTCGCTGAGTCCGTTTGCCTTCGCGAGACGCAGGTGGCCAAAAAGCTGTTCAGTGCTGCCGCTTGTCACGAGACAGGCAACGGTAATGAGGCTCCGGTCCCGCTTGGCCAATTCGGGGCGTTCCCAGACGTCAGCGAAGAGAACGTCGTCGGTGAGTGAGGCAAGTTTGGGCGAGATGTCTCCGACGAGTTGCTGGGCACGGGATGGTTCGGCCATGGGGTTCTCCTTGTTAGTGAAAGCTTGTCGACTTGCTTTCAATCCTAGGAATGGCCACCGGAATGAGGCAGGGTCCGCTATTACCTGTTTCCCGATGAACTCCGCGGGCCGGGGTTAGAGCGGCGGATATCTTCTGAGGCCTACCACTCCGCCTGCGGCGATGAGGGTTCCGCCGAAGGCCAGCAGGATTCCAGCCACTGAAACGCTTGGAGCAATGGGATGGTCACTCTGGGCGGGGGCGCCCGGGTCAATCCGGGTAGCGGTCGCCGCAGAGGTTGAATTTTGCGTCGAGGGGCTCAGGCTGGAAACGATCGGCGAAGGCACTGTAGCTGTGGTTGCCGCCGGTGGCGCGGCCTGAGTTGGGTCCGCCCGCACGGTCACCGCCGTCGAAGGCGTTGAAGCGCCACCGGACGGAACCGCGACGCCGGGATCCGGCTGGGGTTGCGGTTGTACAGGCGGGATAGCCGTGGCCGACGGAGTGGGTTTTTCCGATGGCCGGGGAGATGGGGAGTTGGCGGGAGAGCACATGCCAACCACCCCCAGAAGCCCTTGCGAATCGCAGTTTGCGGCCCCCGCTCTCTCTGCTGGCGCAAGTGCGATCAGGCACAACGCGAAAGGGAGCGCGACGAGGGCAACTGGAACCTTCCGGCGAGTCATGGCTTCGACTCTACCTACTCTGCGGCAACTTGGCAGGCGGGCGGCGTTCGCTTCAGTCCCCGAGCTGACCCAGAATCCGGGCCAATTCGGCGCGATCTTCTGCGCTGAGCCGGGCAAAGTACTCGGAAGACTTGCCACGCCTTTCAGCGCTGATCTTCGCAAAGAGTTGCTGCCCGTCCCTGGTGGCGGCGACGAGGGTGGCGCGCCGGTCCGTGGGGTCCGGATCGCGGCGGACGAGGCCTTTGACCTCGAGCTGGTCCACCACTTCCGTGGCCGATCGTGGCGCAATGCGCAGCCGT
The DNA here is from genome assembly GCF_058781865.1 of Arthrobacter sp. FW306-1B-F12A. NCBI lineage: Bacteria > Bacillati > Actinomycetota > Actinomycetes > Micrococcales > Micrococcaceae > Arthrobacter > Arthrobacter sp. FW306-1B-F12A. The sequence goes on along the minus strand of NZ_JBYSXD010000004.1, from coordinate 55,508 downwards.
TCCGCCAAGTCTTTCAGCCGAATCGGGTCCCCTGGCGCCGGGCGCATAAGAGTCATGAGCGCCCGCCATTGGTGCGGCGTCAGCTCCCACGGAGACAGCTGCTCGGCCCAGGTCCGGCGCAGCCCCCGGAAGGCGGCATGGAAGAGATCGCCAAGGTCGGCAGAATCTGAGGGCTGTGACTGCATTCTGTCAGTCTAGCAATTTGACCTGTAGCCACATAGTGAGGTAACCTCTGTATTAGTAGGCGCGATTCCCGCGCCCCGCTCGCCACTGGAGGTGGTGCTTATGACGGAGAACATCCTCACCCAAAATCCCCATCGACCGGGCGTCGGAGCCCGAAGTCCCGGCCGCGGCCCCGCCCGCCTCAATCCCGCGGACCGTACCCAGTTGAAACAGCACCCCGTGAGCCTCAAACGGATCGCCGGGCTGTTCACCCCGCACAAGGCGACCATCGCCGTCGTCGTGCTTCTCATCAGCGCTTCCAGCATCATCGGCCTGGCGCAGCCGTTCCTGGTCCGCCACATCATCGACGTCGCGCTGCCCGGCAAGGATCTGCCGCTGCTCGCGTGGCTGGCCGCCGGATTGATCGCCGTGGCCGCCGCAACCGCGCTGATCGGCGTGCTGCAGACGTGGATGACCACGGGCATGGGCCAGAAGATCATGCACACCTTGCGCACGCGCCTGTTCACCCACTTGCAAAAGCAATCGCTCGGATTCTTTACCCGGACCCGCAGTGGCGAGGTGCAGTCGCGGTTGAACAACGACATTTCCGGCCTGCAGCAAGTCATCACCTCCACCGCGACCGGTGTTGCGTCCAACCTGACCACGGCCATTGCCACCGCCATCGCCATGGTGGCCATTTCGCCCGGGCTCTCGCTCTTGTCCCTGATAGTGATACCGCCGGCTGTCTGGTTCACCCGCCGGGTGGCCCTGCTCCGGCGCAACATCACGTCAACGCTGCAAAGCGAGCTGGCCACCATGAACACCCAGGTCGAGGAAGGGCTGTCAGTCTCCGGCGTCAGGCTCTCCAAAACCCTCGGAACCACCAAGCGCGACGCCCACCGCTACACGGAAAGCTCCAAAAGGCTGATCGGCCTGGAGATGCGCTCCCAGTTGGCCGGCCGCTGGCGCATGGCCACCATGGGCATAATCTTCTCGGCCATTCCGGCGCTGATCTACCTCGCCGCCGGACTGCCCGTCACCAGCGGCGGCATGACCATCGGCACGCTCGTGGCGTTCACCGCGCTGCAAGGCGCCATCTTCCGCCCGGTCATGAGCTTGCTGGATCTCGGCGTCCAATGGGTCACCGCAATGGCCCTGTTCAGCCGCATCTTTGAGTACCTGGACTTGGCTCCCGAGATCACTCCCCCGGCGCGGCCCGTCCCGCTGGACCCGGCCGCAGTGCGCGGCGAGGTCCGCTTTGAGGGCGTCCGTTTCGCGTACGACGGCGGCACGGACGTTCTGCTCGACGTCGACCTTAAGCTTCCGGCCGGCACCAGTACCGCGATCGTGGGCCCCACGGGCTCCGGCAAATCGACGCTGGGCTCGCTGGTCCCGCGCCTGCATGACGCCACCGCCGGGCGGATCACCATTGACGGCGTCGACGTGCGCGACATCGCCCCTGAGGACCTGACGAAAATCGTTGGCGTGGTGTCCCAGGAGACGTACTTGATTCACGACACCATCCGGGAAAACCTGCTGCTGGCTGCACCCGGCGCGGACGACGCAGTGCTGTGGAGCGCGCTGGCCTCGGCACAGATCGCGAACCTGATCGCAAGCTTGCCCGACGGCCTGGACACCATGGTCGGCGCTCGGGGCCACCGCTTCTCCGGAGGAGAACAGCAGCGCTTGGCGATTGCCCGAACCATCCTGCGCAATCCGAAAGTGCTGGTCCTCGACGAAGCTACCTCCGCCCTGGACAACGCAACCGAGGCCCATGTCCAGGCGGCGCTCGACCGGCTGGCCGTCGGCCGGACTACGCTCACCATCGCCCACAGGCTCTCCACCGTGGAGAAAGCCGATCAGCTCGCAGTGCTCTCGCGCGGTGCCATCGTGGAGTTCGGAACGCCCGGAAACCTTCGCGATTCAGGCGGCGCGTATGCGCGGCTTGTCGAGGCCGGGGAGACTGTCGGGTTTGCCGGTCATGCTGCCGCAGCAAGGCTCACGGCATGAACCGGTACCCGATCCCTACCTCGGTGATCAGATGGCGCGGGTTCCCGGGCTCCGGTTCCAGTTTCCGGCGGAGCTGGGCCATGTACACGCGCAGGTAATTGGCCTCCTTGGCGTAGGCCGGGCCCCACACCTCGCTGAGGAGCTGCTGTTGGGTGATCAGCTTCTCGGGATTGCGCACGAAAAGATCCAGGATCCTCCACTCCGTCGGCGTGAGGCGGACGTCTTCGCCGTCGCGCGTCACGCGTCTCATGGCAAGGTCCGCAGTGAACGATTCAGTGACCAGCACGGGCGCTTCTTCGCCCGGGTCAGAGGTGCGCCGCAGGATCGCCCGGAGGCGCGCGAGCAGCTCGTCGAGCCCGAACGGTTTGGTGATGTAGTCGTCCGCGCCGGCGTCCAAGGCTTCCACCTTGTCGTCCGAGCCGTGACGCGCGGAGAGGACCAGGATGGGTACGCTACTCCACTCACGCAAGCGGGTGATGACTGTGGTTCCGTCGATGTCTGGCAGCCCCAGGTCGAGGATCAAGACGCCAACCGGGTGCTGGGCGGCAGAGCGCAAGGCCGATTCGCCGTCGGACGCTGTGGCCACAGTGTAACCGTGGGCTTGGAGCGTAATCCGCAAGGCCTTGACGATGTGGGGATCGTCGTCCACCACCAGGACGTGGCTCATCCCGCCTCCCCGGAGGCGCTATCCGGACTGCCCGACGGCGGCATGTGGCGGTGCTGCAAAAGAACGGATTGCGCCTCCAAGGGAGCTTGCGCCTCCTCGTGCGGGATCGCGACCCCTGTGGATAGCGGAAGCCGGATGACCATGGTCAGGCCGCCGCCCGGAGTCTCTTCCGCGGTGAGCGTGCCTCCCATCGCCTCCGTGAATCCCTTGGCCACGGCGAGCCCCAAGCCAACCCCGGTGGTGGAAGGGACGTCGTTGAGCCGTTGGAACGGCTGGAACATCCTGACGACGCTTTCGGCGGGGACTCCTTGGCCGTGGTCGATGATGCGCAGTTCTCCGGACGGCCTCCCGTCCAGGGTGGACGAGCTGAAGCCACCAGCGGCTCCCACCAGCACAACATCGGAATCCGGAGCGTACTTGATGGCATTCTCCACGATGTTTGCGATAACGCGTTCCAGCATCCCGGCGTCGGCGTCGATCTCCGGCATGTTCCCGGGCAGGTCGACGCGCACCCGCCCCGGCGGCATGCCGTGGAGGGCCGTGGGGATCACTTCGTACCAGCGCACCGGGCGAATGAGGGCGTTCACCGAGTCCGAGGTAATGCGGGACATGTCCAGGAGGTTCCCCACGAGGACGTCGAGCCTGTCCGAGCATTCCTCGATGGTTGCCAGCAGTTCCTGTTCCTCCTCCGGTGTGTAGTGGACGTTGCTTTGCCGCAAGCCGCCGACGGCCAATTTGATCCCGGCCAGCGGAGTCCGCAAGTCGTGGGAGACCGCGCGCAGGATGGAGGTTCGCATGGTGTTGCTTTCGGCCAAGCGCCTGACTTCACGTCGGCTTGCCGCCAATTGCCGCCGCTCGAGCTGGGCCGAAAGGTGCGCGCCGAAGGCGCTGAGTAGGCGGCGGTCGCTGGCTGGCAGGATGCGGCCGGACAGGACCAGGCGGGTTCCGGCGTCGATCTGTTCGGTGTTTTCGCCGCCGTCGGCAGGGAGGGGTGCGGCCTCTCCGGCCTTGGCGACGAGGCGCCAGCCGCCCGCCGTCCCGCCGCCCGGGCCCGCCGTGCCAGCCCTGTACAACGCAGCCCCGCGCATCTGGAATACGTCCAACGCTTGCTTCAAAAGTCCTTCGACGGTGTCCTCGGCGCTCGATGCCCCGCGCGTGAGGTCACCCAGGGTGGTGGCCTCGGCACGGGCACGGGCGGCTTCCTTGGAGCGCCTGGCCGAGACGTCCACCACGGCCGCAACAGCGGCTGAAACGCCCACGAAAACCAGCAACGCGATGATGTTCTCGGGGTCGCTGATGGTCAGGGTCCCCACGGGCGGTATGGAGAAGAAGTTCACCAACAGGCTGCTCCACAAGGCACCGAGCAGAGCGGGCCACAACCCGCCCACCAGGGCGACGGCAACCGAGCCCGTCAACTGGAGGAGCACCGCCGTCGTGATGTTGTGGGAAGGACTCGCCGCCAGCAGGAGCTGCAAAAGAACCGGCAGGACCACCGCCATAGCAAACCCGACGACCACCCTTGTGCGGCCAAGGTCCCGCTGCCGTGGACGGTCCACGCCCCGGCCGCCCAAGGGATGCGAAACCATGTGCACGTCAATATCGCCGGAGTCACGCACCACCCGGTTGCCGATCCCCCGCCCGGTCAGCCTGGCGACGAGGCTCCGGCGCCGGGAAATCCCGACGACGATCTGCGTCGCGTTCACGCTGCGGGCAAAGTCAAGCAAGGCCTTCGCCGGGTCCTCCCCTGCCACCGTGTGGTAGCTGCCACCCAAGTCCCGGACCAACAGGCGCTGGGCTTCCAGCGCCTGCGGAGATTCCGAGGCCACACCATCAGCGGCGCGGACGTGCACGGCGAGCAGGTCGCCGCCATTGACGCGCTTGAGGATCCGGGCGGCCCGGCGGACAAGGACCTCCCCTTCCGGCCCGCCTGTGAGGCCGATGACGATGCGTTCGCGGGCGGGCCAGCTCGCCTCGATCCCCTGTTCCGAACGGTACTTCGCGAGCCCTTCGTCCACGCGGTCGGCCAGCCACAGCAGCGCCAGTTCCCGTAATGCCGTCAGGTTGCCCATCCGGAAATAGTTGGACAGGGCAGCGTCGATCTTGTCCGCCGAATAGATCTTGCCGTCGCCCAACCGTTGCCGCAACAGCTCCGGTGAGATGTCCACAAGATGGATTTGATCGGCACGCCGCACGACGTCGTCGGGCACTGTCTCCGCCTGCCGGACGTCGGTGATGGCACTCACGACGTCACCAAGGGAAGCCAGGTGCTGCACGTTGACGGTGGAGAGGACGTTGATGCCGGCGTCGAGCAGTTCCTCGACGTCTTGCCAGCGCTTTGCGTTGCGGCTTCCGGGGATGTTCGAGTGGGCGTATTCGTCGACGACGGCGATGCGCGGCTTGCGTGCCAAGACTGCGTCGACGTCCATCTCTTCAAAGCTGGTGTCCCGGTACGCAATCGTGTGCGGCGGGATGACTTCCAATCCGTCCATCAAGGCACGGGTGTCGCTGCGCCCATGGTCCATGGCGAAGGCCACCACCACGTCTTCACCGCGGCCGCGCAGCCGGTGAGCCTCCTCAAGCATGGCGTAGGTCTTCCCTACTCCCGGGGCTGCCCCGAGGAAAATGCGCAACGTTGCCCGTGCCATGTGGTCATTCTTTCACTTGTTTAACGCGTCGGTTGCCCGCAAGAAAGCCAGCCTTTTTGACCGGCGCGTCTGCCCGCCGGGGAACTTTCGGAGCGGTAGTCTCACGATCAGCAATACATGTGCCTCGGGGGATGGTTCTCTTTACGGCTGCGTCACCGCGGCCACTGTCCTTGCCGACCGTGGCTTCGGTTTGAGCGTGGCGGTAAAGGAGAAAGCAATTACTGGCATACAAGATAGCCCCAGGATGTCCACCGGGCGCGCACGCCTTCAATTCCCCCGTACACAGCGCCTCCATCGATTCGGAGCCGCAATAGCAATTGGCGTTTGCCTGTCCCTGTTGCCCGCCCCGGCCATGGCAAGCCCAACACCTGCACCGTCACCCTCAGCCTCCACGGACTCCGTGGCACCACAGGTTCCCGGGACCGGGGTCCCCGCGCAGGTGCCTGTGACGCCGTCGCCATCATCGACGACGTTACCCGCGCCCGGGCCGACCGGGCCGGCCCCGACGCCGGCTCCCACCGCGACGCCGGTTCCGACACCGGGCGCCACGCCGCCAAAGGCAATCGAACCTTCGCCCGCCACGTCAGCCACCCCTGCACCTTCCTCCACAACCGTAAAGGCATCCGGCTTCGCCGTCCCTGGCGCGATCGGCGCCAAGCACGAAAGCCTCGGCGGTGACGCCGGCGTACTCGGCCCGGCGATTGCGGAGCAACAGTGCGATCTCCCCGGAGGGGCGTGCCGGCAGCAATTCCAGAGGGGGTGGATCTACTTCGTCCCGGGATACGGGACGTTCGCAGTTTGGGGCGCGATCAACGGCCGCTACCAACAGCTGTCCGCAGACACGGGCGGTCTGGGGTACCCGAGCAGCGACGAGCAATGCGGACTGCCTGGAGGGGCGTGCCGGCAGCAATTCCAACGCGGATCCATCTACTTCGTCCCGGGATACGGGACGTTCGCAGTTTGGGGCGCGATCAACGGCCGCTACCAACAGCTGTCCGCAGACAC
>NZ_JBYSXD010000004.1:0-48922 GCF_058781865.1 Arthrobacter sp. FW306-1B-F12A | reverse complement strand
CACGGGCGGTCTGGGGTACCCGAGCAGCGACGAGCAATGCGGACTGTCTGGAGGGGTATGCTCCCAGCAGTTCCAACGCGGATCCATCTACTTCGTCCCGGGATACGGGACGTTCTCCGTTGTGGGCGCCATCAGTGGCCGCTACCAGTCCCTGGGCGGCCTCAGCGGCTACCTCGGAGCCCCGCACGGTGACGAGCAGTGCGGCCTGCGGTTCGGCGGCTGCTCGCAACAGTTCACGCGCGGCAAGATCTACTTTGCGATAGGCGCCGGAACCCAGCCGGTTTGGGGCGGCCTTGGCAGTTTCTACGACTCCCGCCATTCCCAGGACGGCGTCATCGGGTACCCCGTCACGGGCGAAGCCTGCGACGGGGCCGGGAACTGCAGCCAGAGCTTCCAGTTCGGACAGCTTCAGTGGATCAACGGTGGAGGTGTCAGGTACACGATCTCCACCGCAGGGTACTGCCCCGCTTTGAACTCCGGCGCCGTGAAGTACCCGACTAACGGGGCGCAAAGGGTGTCCCTGGCGGTAGCGGACGCGTACCGTGCAACCCAGGTATCGATGATCACCTGCGTCCGCAGGCCCGGTGACGGGCAGTACGTGAAGGAGTGGGGTGCGATCGGCTCCGCCGGGGAGTCGGGGTTCGCCGGACCCGGCGTGGCGACCGGCCCCACCTGGCAGGCGTTCTCGCCCACAGGTTCTTTCACGGTGACCGAAGCGTTCGGCCTCGGCAACCCGGGAACGGCCCTGTCCTACCGGACGCTGAACCCGTTCTCGCGCTGGGGCGGCAGGCTCAATGCGAACTACAATCAGTACTTCGAATCCAGCTCGGACATCTTCCCGGACGAGAACATGTGGTACTTCGCGACCCGGCCAACGCACGACTATCGTCAGGGAGTGGTCATCAATTACAACCGGCCACCGGACTCGCCCATCGTCATGAACGCCGGATTCGCGATCTTCATGCACGGCAACAACAAACCCACCTGGGGTTGCCTCGCGTTCAACGATCCGGACTTGCTGCAGTTCATGCACACCGCCCAGGCCGGGGACCGGATTGTGATGGGAGTAGGCTATGAAATCTTCTGGTAGGAGCGTCCGCACCTGGGCGGTGCCACTGTCCGTTGCCCTGGCCGGGCTCTTGCTGACTGCTTGCCAGGGCGGCTCGGAGCCAAGTGGCTCAGCGGCGAGCCCGGCACCAGCCAGCGCCCTGGCCTCTCCAAAAACCGATGCCACGGCCTCCCCGGGCACCACGGCCATGGACGGCAGGATCATCGGGACCCCCGACGCGCAGGCCTGCAAAGTGCCTGGCACAGACGAGATCCGGCAAAAGCTTGGAGCCATTGCCGCGCAGATCCAGCCGGGTGTGCAATCAGTCACGGAAACCCAAGGCGTAAAAGAAACGAGTTGCACTTTCAGCTTGGTGGGTGTGCCCAACGGACAGGATCCCGATCCGGGCAACGCCCTGACCATTTCCACAACCGTGTACCCGGACACGGCTGCCTTGGGCAAAGTGGAACTGCCTCGGCTCATGATGTCCCCCAAGTCCGTCGACGGCGCAGGCGAACGGGCTTGGTACGCGCGGAACCAGTTGTCCTCGAGTACCGAGTACGTCCTTGAATCAGCTTCGAAGAACGTCATCACGAGGATCACGCTGGCAGTCCCTGTCCAAGCACCGCCGGTCGAACAGTCCCAGGACAAACTCACCTCGCTACTGCAAGCTCCCTGACGCGGGACGGCCAGCCACTTCACATGGCCGGTTTCCTTTAATTGGTTTCCTTTATTTGGCTGCAACTGCCGCCACGTCCAGGTTCAGCTCGGTGACGTTGACGGACGGCTGCCCAAGGAAGGCCTCAAGTCCGGTGACGGTTCGGCGGTCAACCATGGCCTGCACCGTCTCGGGACTCAGCCCGTGCGCCTTTGCCACCCTGGGCACTTGGAGGCGGGCGTAAGCAACCGAGATCTGCGGGTCCAGCCCTGAACCGCTCGCCGTCACGGCGTCCGCGGGGACGTCAGACTCCTTGACACCTTCCGCAGCGGCAACGGCGGCACGGTTGGCTTTGACGGCGTCGAGCAGTTTGGGATCGTTGGGTCCCAGGTTGCTGGCAGTAGATGCCCCCGGGTCCCACTTGGCCGCCGACGGGCGGGCGTGGAACCACAGCGGGTTCTGGGTGCCGGCGTCGTTGGCAGAGACTTGCGCGATCAGGGCAGAAGCGGCGGGCTTACCTGCCGCGTCTTTCACGATGGAGCCATTGGCCTGGAAAGGCGCAACGGCCTGGCCGATACCGAAAATCGCCAATGGGTAGATCAATCCAAGGACCACGGTGGCCAGGAGCAGGAACCGAAGTGCCGTTCCTGCTTGCCGAAAATAACCGGGAAGGGTGTTCATGGTTGTCTCCTAGCCGATGCCGGGGATGAGGGAAATGAGCAGGTCGATGAGCTTGATCCCGATGAAGGGAGCCACAAGACCGCCGAGGCCATAAATGGCCAGGTTCCGGGCCAGTGCCTGGTTTGCCGAGACAGCGCGGTACTTGACCCCCCGCAAGGCGAGCGGCACCAGGGCAATGATGATCAACGCGTTGAAGATCACCGCGGAGAGGATGGCCGAGGACGGCGAGGCCAGGCCCATGATGTTCAAGAGCCCGAGTCCGGGAAAGGCGCCTGTGAACAGGGCTGGCACGATTGCGAAGTACTTCGCCACGTCGTTGGCGACCGAGAACGTGGTCAAGGCGCCGCGGGTGATGAGCAACTGTTTGCCGATGCCCACGATGTTGATGAGTTTGGTGGGATCCGAGTCCAGATCCACCATGTTGGCAGCTTCCTTGGCAGCCGGAGTACCCGAATTCATGGCGACGCCGACATCCGCCGCTGCCAGCGCGGGGGCATCGTTGGTGCCGTCGCCCGTCATGGCCACCAGCCGGCCGTGCGCCTGTTCTTCCTTGATGACAGCGAGTTTGTCCTCCGGAGTGGCCTCGGCGACGAAATCGTCGACGCCTGCCTCTGCAGCGATTGCCTTGGCCGTGATGGGGTTGTCACCCGTGATCATCACCGTCCGGATGCCCATCCGGCGTAGTTCGGCAAAGCGGGCATGCATGCCCGGCTTGACCACGTCGGCGAGGTGGATCGTGCCGAGGACCCGGGCTCCGCCGTCGTGCCCGACGCCGGCCACCAACAGCGGGGTGCCGCCCTGGGCTGAGATTTCCCGCACCTTGCGGTCCACTTCGGCGGGCGTCTTGCCACCGGCGTCCGCCACGAACTTCGCGACGGCGGTAGCGGCGCCCTTGCGGATCTTCCGCCCGTCGAGGTCCAGGCCGCTCATCCGCGTGCTCGCGCTGAACTCGACAATTGCGAACTCTTCCGTTCCCTTCAGGAGAGCGGCAAGGTCCGGGCCGCCGACGCCCTTTTCCGCTGCGAGATCCACGATCGAGCGTCCCTCCGGCGTCTCGTCGGCAAGGCTGGATAGCCGGGCAGCCTCGATGAGTTCGGTCCGCTCGACGTCGTGGGCGGGGAAGAAGTTGACCGCGCGGCGGTTGCCGTAGGTGATGGTGCCGGTCTTGTCGAGCAGGAGGGTGGTGATGTCTCCCGCGGTCTCCACGGCGCGGCCGGAAGTGGCCAGGACATTGTGCTGCACCAAGCGGTCCATGCCAGCGATGCCGATCGCCGGCACGAGCGCGCCGATCGTCGTCGGGATCAGGCAGACCAGCAGCGCCACCAGCACGATCGGCGATGGCGTTGCCCCCGGCAGGGAAGCGAACGGCGCCAAGCTCATGGTGACCGCAAGGAACACGATGGTGAGCGAGACAAGGAGGACGTGGAGGGCGATTTCGTTGGGCGTCTTTTGCCGAACAGCGCCTTCCACAAGCTTGATCATCCGGTCAATGAACGTTTCGCCCGCCTCAGCCGTAATGCGAACGGCGATGCGGTCCGAAAGGACCTTGGTGCCGCCGGTCACGGAGGAGCGGTCGCCACCGGATTCACGGATCACGGGCGCCGATTCACCCGTGATGGTGGATTCGTCCACGCTCGCCAGGCCCTCGATGATCTCGCCATCGGAGGGGATGACGTCCCCTGCTTCGCACATGACGACGTCGTTCTTCCGCAGTTCCGTTCCCGGCACTTCCTTGAGGGTGCCGTCCTCCAGCCGAAGCCGGGCAACGACACCTTTCCTGCTGGCCCGGAGACTGTCTGCCTGGGCCTTGCCGCGGCCCTCGGCGATGGCTTCCGAGAGGGTTCCGAAGAGCACCGTCAGCCAAAGCCAGATTGTCACCGATATGCCGAACACTGCTGGCTTGAGGATGCAGATGGCCGTGCAGAGAGCCGCCCCTACCAGCACGGTGAACATCACGGGAGAGTGGATCATCTGGCGTGGCCCCAGTTTCCGTACTGCAACCGGCAGCGCAGTCCGGATACTGGCAAGGTCCAGCTTTGCCGGTGCCTTGGTGTGGTGCTTGTGCTCTCCCGGAGTTCCCAGGGGATTTCCGTCTGCGTAGGTCCGGGCGGCGGTGTCCGTTGTGGACGGGGTCATTTGAGGAGTCCTTCTGCGAGGGGGCCCAGGGCGAGGGCAGGGAAGTAGCTCAACGCCGTCATGATCACCGTGACGGCGAGCAAGAGCGAACCGAAGAGCCAGCCATGGGAGGGCACTGTTCCGGCGGATGCCGGGATCCGGGCCTGTTTTGCCAGGGATCCTGCCAGGGCCAACACCAGCACGATGGGGAGATAGCGGCCAAGCAGCATGGCGATTCCCATCATGGTGGACAGGTAGGGGCCGGAGGTGGTGATACCGGCGAACGCGGAGCCGTTGTTGTTGGCTCCGGAGGTGAAGGCGTACAGCACTTCGCTGAATTGGTGCGGTCCGGTTGCAGGGGCGTTGGCAACGGCGTCCGGGAGAAGGACGGTGATTCCAGCCGTGGCCAGCACGATGACGGGCGTCACCAGGATGTACATGGCCGTGAGCTTCATTTCCCGTGGCCCGATCTTCTTGCCCAGGAATTCCGGAGTGCGGCCCACCATGAGCCCGGCGATGAACACGGAGACGATCGCGAGCATGAGCAGGCCATAGAGCCCCGACCCCGTGCCGCCCGGAGCCACCTCGCCGAGCATCATGTTGACCATGGCCACGCCGCCGGCCAAGGGCGGAAGCGAATCATGGGCCACGTTGATCGCTCCCGTTGAAGTCAGGGTGGTGGCCGTGGCAAAGATGGAGCTCTGCGCCGCGCCAAAACGCTGTTCAAAGCCCTCGCCCAAACCGCCGGCTGCCGCCGTTGCCGTTCCCGCAGCGCCGGCAACGGCCCAGCCCATCAGCAAGGTGGACGCCAGCCAGAGCATGCCCATGACACCGACTACTGTGTGCCCCTGCCGCTGGTCCCCCACCATGCGGCCATAGGCGTACGGCAAGGCAGAAGGAATGAGCAGGATCAAGAAGACCTCGAACATGCTGATGAAGACGTTCGGGTTCTCAAACGGGTGCGAGGAATTGGCGTTGAAATAGCCGCCGCCGTTGGTGCCGAGGATCTTGATGGCCTCCTGGGAGGCCACCGGCCCGCCGGGGATGGTCTGGGTGACGCCTGTTGCTTGGTTGACGACGTCGGTGGACCAAAAGTTCTGCACCACACCGCCAATCACCATCACGATGGCCGCGAGCGCAGCCATCGGAAGCAGTACACGGAACGAGGTGCGGGCAAGGTCCACCCAGAAATTCCCCAGCCTGTCAGTCCGGGTGCGAGCGATGCCGCGGATCAGGGCAATCACCACCACGATTCCGACTGCGGCAGAGAGAAAGTTCTGCACGGCCAGCAGGCACATCTGTACGAAGATGCCCATGGTGGTCTCGGGGACGTAAGTCTGCCAATTGGTGTTCGTCGCGAAGGAGATGGCCGTGTTCATGGCCGTCCAGGGATCCACGCCGGCCAGGGAATTGTTCCCTGGCAGGACGCCTTGGAGCCGCTGGAGCAAGAACACCACCAGGATGGACACTGCAGAGAAGACCAGGACACTGCGCAGGTAGATCGACCAGCTCTGTTCGGCGCCGGCATCCACTCCCGCGAGGCGGTAGAACAGCCTCTCCGCCCGTGATGACTTCTTGCCGTCAAACACGAGGGCAAGGTAGATGCCCAGGGGCCTGTGCACCAAGACCAACAGCAAGAGCAGGACAACCACCTGGGTGAGGAAGGAGGCAACGCTGAAAACCATCCCGCATCACCACTTTTCCGGGTGGATCAACACGGCCAACAAGTAGCCGAACAGACACAGGCCTGAAATGAACAGGACCAACCACATCACGGCGTCCGCGCTCATTGCCCGCTCACCGGCCCATCGCCGTCGACGATTTTGCCCAGAAGGTGGGCAATCCACATCACGATCCCCATGGACACCACGAAGATCCCCACAACAGCCACGTCGGCCATTGGAACGTCCTTTCATCCGCGCCCCGTTTGCGGGGCTGATGCCAGTCAACTCCCCGGCAGACGGCGAAAATCGGTTCCTGATGGTTCCTTAACACCGCAGGGCCGAATCTTGACGGCTTCTTAACAGGCGCAAAGTGGATTCCGGGAAATCGACGTTAAGGATTCATCAAGATCGGCTTCAACCAGCGAAAACACCTGTGGCCGGTGTTATGTTCAGCAATGATCGCGGTGCCTGCGCGTCGCGCGGAAAGGACACCATGACTACCTTGAGCAGGCCCCCGGCTGATCCTTCGGCCCCACGGCCCGGAGGCATGGCCTCCCTTCGGACATGGTTGCTGTTCGGACTGCAAGACTCCAAAGGATCCCACCAAGGACCTGGTGCGGTGGGCGATCCCCATCTGAAGAAGCATTCGTGGTGGCAGGTCATGTGCCTCACCGGCGTCGACTATTTCTCCACCCTCGGCTACCAGCCGGCCATCGCAGCCTTGGCCGCCGGAGTGATTTCGCCGTTGGCCACCATCGTCCTGGTGGCCGTCACGCTGCTGGGTGCCCTGCCTGTGTACCACCGCGTCGCAGGTGAAAGCCACCGTGGCGAGGGATCAATCGCCATGCTTGAGCGCCTCTTGCCACGATGGGGAGGAAAGCTCCTCGTCCTCGTTCTCCTCGGGTTCGCGGCAACGGACTTCATGATCACCATGACCCTCTCGGCCGCGGACGCCACGGCCCACGCAATCCAGAATCCACTCGCCCCGGGCTGGCTGCAGGGACAGAACATCCTGGTCACTTTGTTCCTTCTGGCCCTGCTGGCCGCAGTATTCCTGCGCGGGTTCAAGGAAGCCATCGGCGTGGCGGTGGTTCTGGTCATCGTCTATCTGGGCCTCAACGTCGTGGTCGTGTTCTCAACGTTTGTGGAAGTGTTCGCACATCCGGTCGCAGTGGGTGACTGGTGGCATGCACTTTCCACTTCGCACGGAAACCCGTTCATGGTGATCGGCATCGCGCTACTCGTTTTCCCCAAACTCGCCTTGGGCCTGTCCGGTTTCGAGACGGGAGTCGCCGTGATGCCCCAGATCCGCGGACGTGCCTCGGACACGGAGGAAAACCCTGCCGGACGGATCAAGGGAACCCGCCGTCTCCTGACCACGGCCGCGGTCATCATGAGTTCGTTCCTGATCGCCACCAGCTTCACCACCGTTGTGTTGATTCCGGACCAGGAATTCCAAACCGGCGGCCAGGCCAATGGACGGGCCCTGGCATTCCTTGCGCACCAATATCTCGGCGTGGGGTTCGGCACTGTCTACGACCTAAGCACCATCGCCATCCTGTGGTTCGCAGGCGCCTCCGCCATGGCGGGGCTGCTGAACCTGGTCCCGCGGTACCTGCCGCGATATGGAATGGCACCGGGATGGGCCCGGGCAGTGCGCCCCCTCGTGTTGGTATTCACCCTCATCGGGTTCCTGATCACCTTCCTGTTCAACGCCGACGTGGACGCCCAGGGTGGCGCGTACGCCACCGGGGTGTTGGTGTTGATGACGTCGGCCGCCGTGGCGGTGACCCTCTCCGCCCGCCGTTTGAGGCAGCGCAAGCGCACCGTCGGATTCGGCGTCATCGCCCTTGTCTTCATCTATACGACAATTGCCAACATCTTCGAACGTCCCGAAGGCATCCGGATCGCCGCGATCTTTATCGTGGGGATTATCGTGATCTCCCTGCTTTCCCGGATCCGGCGCTCGTTTGAATTGCACGCGACCCACGTCCACCTGGACCGCCAGGCGCTGGAATTCATGTCCACCAACCTAAGTGGCCCGATTGCGCTCATCGCCCACGAACCCCTCCGCCTCACCGCGGAGGCCTACCGGGACAAACTCACCTCAGCGATCGAAGTCAGCCACATTCCGGTGGATTACCAGGCGCTCTTCCTGGAAGTGATTGTGGACGATTCCTCCGACTTCGAAACCGCGCTCGAAGTCCACGGCGTGGTTCGGCACGGACACCAGATCCTCGAAGTCCACGGCCCGGTGGTCCCCAACACCATCGCCTCGGTGCTGCTGCACATCCGCGACGTGACCGGCCTCATGCCGCACATCTACTTCCGCTGGACCGAAGGCAACCCGGTCATCAATCTCCTTCGCTTCCTGTTCCTGGGCGAGGGAGAGATCGCTCCAGTCACCCGGGAAGTGCTGCGTGAAGCCGAACCCGATGTCAGCCGCCGCCCGTGGGTCCACGTGGGCTAAGCGCGGCTACAAGGTGGCCTGACGGCGATGCCGTCAGGGCCGCTCAGGCACCTCGCCGTTCGCTACCGCTTCGATCCAGTCGACCGCCTCGTCCGAGAAATAGAACCCCGAAGGCCCGTTCTCACCAACCCACCAGGCATCGGAAGTAACAACACCTCCAACTTGGGCGATCTCGGCAAGCACCTCGGGGGACACTGCGTCGCCATTGTTCTCGATCAGCCATTCTTGGGTGGACGGCTTCAGCTTCGGCCACCAGTGCTCGATACTCATGGCCGAAGTCTGCCATGCCTGCCCCATTTGCTCGAGCCTTGACCGTTAAGAGAGTGCTAAATCTCCGCCCTGCCGCATATGGAAACCGTAAAGACCACCGGTGGCGGGTCCTTTCGGTGATCTGATCGAGTGAAGAATTCACGGCCACCCGGGCTGTGGACTGGTCCTCCGCAGGAGCTGACGTAAGCATGAAGCGCTTTGGCTTTACCCACGGAACGGCACCCGACACCACGGTTCCCGGCAGCAGCCCGATCGACTATGTTGTGGTCGACGACGTCGGTGATTTCTCGTACTATCCGTCCGAGGCCGCCATGCTCGACAACTTGGAATACGTTGACGAAGCAGCATGCATCCTTGACCGAGCCGGAAACGACTACCGCCTGACCATGGATAAGGACAGGCACCTGCGCCTGGGCCCTTCGTTGGGCACTGTCGAATTCAACTGGCTCCGCCAAGCGTGGACAACCAACCAATGTCGGAATATGCAGACCCACCCCTTACAACGGTTCTCCCCGGAAACGTTGGAAGCCCTCCTTGCCGGATTGTTTGAAATGCTTTACCTCGAACAATCCGGCAGGACCACGGATGCGCCGTGGGTGTTGGAGGTGGATGGCGAAGTAACCCACCCTGCGACGCTCCAAGAAGTCAACGGCCTCCTCACACGCGAGGATCACCTCGAACGAGTCACGGTGCATGACCCATTCGGCCACGACTATCAGCCAATCCGACACGCAGGGCACCGCTTCTCCTTTCCCACCGGGAGGTCCATCTACTACGTCGAGGTTCCTGGGAGATTCAAGCGGGACGGCGTCCACCACTGAGGCCACCCGCACGGCACGCAAATACTTCTCCGCACTTGCGACATGAATCGTCTGCACGCGCCACACAGTAGGCATGAAGATCCAAACAGCGGCTGCGGTGCCCGTCGCGGATGGCATGTGGCTGCTTCTGACCCGGTGGCGGGACCAGAGCCTCGTTGCGCAGCTCAGGACGCGGCAACCGGCACGCGGCGATTTGCTTCGTCAATAGACGCGATCCCCGAACCGATGGAGCCTTCCGAGAACGACGTCGTCGACCAAGTGCCCGTCCACGGGCGCCACCGGACCGAACCACTGAGGAACAAATGGCTGATCACCCTTTTCGCGAAAAAAGATTCCAAACCTGCGTCATAAATTCCGGGTCCGGCCACTGTGTCTATATGGTCGGAAATATTTATGCTCGCGGGGAAGCCGGTAATGGCGCCTAGTACTACCTCTTCAATGGCCGACGCTGTTAGCGACAGTGAAATAATCGCCATGGTCCGCGGTGGAAACCTGGATGCGTATGACGGGCTGTACGCTCGCCATGTTTCCATCGCTTCTACCGTTGCCCGCAGGAACGTTGACAACCTCAGCGATGCCGACGACGTCGTCGCCGAAGCATTCCGGTCGGTCCTGCAGAGCCTGGTCGAGGGCAAGGGGCCTGAGCAATTCTTCCGTGGGTACCTGTTGTCCACGGTGACCAGGCTTTCCCATCATAGGAACCGGAATGCCCGCCGCGCCCTGCCGACCGCCGACGAGGCTGTTCTTGACCACAAAATGACACCCGGGGATCCGGTCGTCCAGGCTTTCGAATCCCATACCGTGGCCCGTGCCTTCCGATCACTGCCGGAACGATGGCAATCGGCCCTGTGGTACCTGGACGTGGAACGGATGAAGCCCGCCGTCGTCGCTCCGATCCTCGGGCTCTCGCCCAACGCTGTCTCCGCACTGGGCGTGCGCGCGAGGGAAGGATTGCGCAAACAGTATTTGCAGATGCACGTCAGCGAGATTCCGCAAGGCGCCTGCACGAAAGTCGTACCCCAGCTCGGATCCTATGTTCGCGGGGGCTTGTCCAAACACGCCGAGGCAAAGGTCCGGGATCACCTTGACGAGTGCGCCAAGTGCACGGCCGTGCTGCTGGAGCTCAGGGACGTGCAGGCAACCATGCGGGCCGTGCTCCTGCCATTGATGACAGGCGTCCCGCTGGCAGCATGGGGAAGCGGCGCCTCGGGGCTGGGCATTGCAGGGCAGTTTGCGACACCGGCGCCGGCACGAGGGCCCGCGCCAGCCAGCACACCATTACCCATTGCCGTTCCCGTGCGGACCCCGGCTCCCACGCCGACGCCGACGCCGACGGCAAATCGCGGGAAGATCAGCGGTACAGCGAGTCGGACAGACACGGGTGCGGACCCCACGACGGCGACGCTCGAGACCGTCTTCACCCTGTCCCGAGGAATCGGGAATGCCACAGCCGACTTCTCGATCAACGCGCCCGGCACAATTTCAAGCGGATCCATTACTGCCCCCTCGGGCTGGAGTTGCTCGGCGAAGCCACTGGATCCTTCCGGCATCAGTTGCACCACAAATTCGGCACAACCCGGCGAACTGACCTTCCGGCTCAACGTCACCACCGTGAACCAGGGCGTCCACACCTTGACGTATGGCCTGAGTGGAACCGGGATTGCAACGAGCACATTCCGCTACGACTTCTGACAGATCAATCGGCCCGAATTAGACCCTGACGCGCGGAACACCAAGCTGAGGGAAGACCACCGCCCCGTCGTCGGGCTCGAAGATGTGAGCTAGCGTCGGCGAAAACACCCCCAAAAGTGAGCGGGGGTCCGGACTAGGCCTACGCCGGCGGGGCGGTGGATTCGCGGACCACAAGGTGCGTGGCGAGTTCCACGCGCCGCGAGTCCAATGCGTCACCGCGCATTTGGCGGAGCACGAAGCGCAGGGCGGCACGGCCCATCTCCTGCAGCGGCTGGGATACGGACGTCAGCGGCGGCACCGATTCCTCTGCTTGGTAGGTTCCGTCGAATCCCACCACGCTGATGTCCTCCGGGATGCGGATCTTTTGCCGCCGCGCCTCGGCGAGCACACCCAGGGCGATGCTGTCGCTTGCGGCAAAGATGGCCGTTGGGCGCTCTTCGAGTTGAAGCAGGGTTTTCATTCCCGCCACCCCGTTCTCGGAGCGGAAGGGCCCTGACAGGATGTAACGCTCCTCGACGGGCACACCATTCGCCATCAGCGCCGCCATGTAGCCGTGGAGACGGGCCTGGTTGCACTCGGCGCCTTCCGGGCCACCCAGGTAGGCGATCCGGCGGTGCCCCAGATCCAACAGGTGCGCCGTGGCGGCCTTGCCCCCGGCCCAGTTGCTGGCACCGACGCTGACCACGTCACCCGGCGGCGGGTTGAGCGGGTCGATGACCACGATGGGTATCTGGCGCCGTCGAAATGGATCCAGCTGGGCCGAACTGAACGCCGAGGTCACCACGATCATGCCGCTGCGGCCTTCGTCGACGATCCGCTGCGCCCGCTGCTCGAGGCTCAGCTTCGACGCCGACTGCTGGCCGGTGATGTTGAGCAGGACTTCGACGTCGGAGGCGGCCGCGTGCTCCAACACGCCGTTGAGCACTTCCACCCCATACGCCGAATTCAAGGTGTCGAACACAACCTCCACCACGGGCCGGCGGCCGGCGGTGTTCTTTCGCTGAAGCGGCGACTTGTATCCCGTCCGCTCCAAGGCGGTCAGAACTTTGGCGCGCGTGTCAGCCGCAACATCCTCGCGCCCATTGACCACCTTCGAGACGGTCGGCATCGAGACGCCCGCTTCCCGGGCAATGGCGGCCAATGTCACCTTGGCGGAACTTTCACTGCTGGCCATGGATCCTCAACTCTTTCGAAATATTTCGCTGACACAAGTGTGGGCGGCGAGGCAAGCAGAGTCAATCGCCATTTCGTAAAAGAGTTGAACTTTATGCCCGAATCGCCTTGACGGTGACCCAGACCACAGCTAAATTTGCCTAACGGACCGAAAAGATTATCGAAATATTTCGAAGATTCGGATCAAGCATATTCAGCGGCAGTGCAGCCTCGCTCCCCGAAGGCCGGACTCCCGAAACCAATAGCCGGGCAATCAGCGTCGAGCCCGGAGGACGAATGGAATTGCAAATGGTAAAACTCACGTTGCGCACGGCAGCGATCGCCGTCACTGCCGCGGCCGTATCGATCTCCCTCGCAGCCTGCGGATCAAGTGGACCGGCAAGTTCGGCAGGAAACGCCGATTCGGCCACCATGTGGGGCCTCACGGGCGGTAACCAGCCCGTACTCCAGAAGTCCATCGATGCATGGAACAAAGCCCACCCGGACGAGGCCGTCAAGCTCGACTTCTTCGCGAACGACGCGTACAAGACCAAAGTGCGCACCGCCGTCGGCGCCGGCCAAGGACCCACCTTCATTTACGGTTGGGGCGGTGGCGTGCTGAAGTCCTATGTCGACGCCGGCCAGGTGGCCGACCTGTCGGACTTCGTATCGTCAAACCCGGATGTCAAGAGCCGCTACCTGCCGTCCGTGCTCAAGAACGGCGTGATCGACGGCAAGACGTATGCCCTGCCCAACAACAACGTGCAGCCCGTCGTCCTGTACTACAACAAGGAAGTCTTCGATAAGATCGGCGCCCAGGCCCCCAAGACCTGGGATGAACTCATGGCCCTGGTGCCGAAGTTCAAGGCTGCAGGCATCGCTCCCTTCTCCCTGGGCGGCCAGTCCAAGTGGCCTGACCTGATGTGGCTCGAATACCTGGTGGAGCGCATCGGCGGACCCGAGGTCTTCGCGAACATCGCCGCCAACAAGCCCGGCGCCTGGTCCGACCCCGCCGTCAAGGCAGCCCTCAGCAAGATCCAGGACCTGGTGGACGCCGGCGGATTCGCCAACGGATTCTCCTCCATTGCCGCCGACAGCAACGCGGACCAGGCCCTCCTTTACACCGGCAAGGCCGCCATGATCCTGCAGGGTGGCTGGATCTACCAGAGCATGAAGAAGGACGCCGCGGACTTCGTCAAGAACGGCAAGCTGGGCTACGTCACCTTCCCCACCGTGTCCGGTGGCAAGGGCGATCCTGCCAACGTCGTGGGCAACCCTTCCAACTTCTGGTCGATCTCTTCCAAGGCCACTGACAGCCAGAAGAAGGCGGCGCTCGACTACGTCAAGAGCGGAATGTTCACCGACGCCGACACCCAGTCCTTGATCGACTCCGGAGCGGTTCCCGTGACCACGGGCATCGAAAGCAAGCTGGCCGCATCACCGGACAAGGATTTCCTGAGCTACGTGTACGGCATGGCCAAGAACGCACCGAGCTTCACCCTCTCCTGGGACCAGGCCCTCAGCCCCGCCCAGGGAGACGCCATGTTGGCGAACCTGGACCAGATCTTCCTGAAGAAGATCAGCCCCGATCAGTTCGTCTCAACCATGAACGCCACGATCGGAAAGTAACCAGTGTCTACCTCAACCGGTTCTTCCCGGCGGGTCCTTGAAAAGGGCCCGTCGGGGTGGCTGGCCGCACCAGCCCTTGTCTTCTTCCTCCTCTTCGCCATCATCCCGCTCTTCGGCGTGCTCTTCCTCAGCTTCACCAAATGGGACGGGCTGGGCGAAATCAAACTGGACGGCTTGTCGAGCTGGACCACGGTCCTGACCGATCCCGTCACCGGCAATGCGCTGTGGGTCACGGCCAAGATCATGTTCTTCTCGTTCATCGTCCAAGCCCCCATCAGCTTGCTCCTCGGAGTTTTCACGTCCGCGTCCCAGAAATACCGCGCGGCCCTCGCAGTCCTCTACTTCGTGCCGCTGCTGCTGTCCTCCGCGGCCGTCGCGATCGCATACAAGGCCCTCTTGGACCCGAACTTCGGACTCGGTCCGGGCTTGGGCCTTCCATTCCTCGCCCAGGACTGGCTCGGCAACTCGGATCTGGTGCTGTTCGTCGTCGTCTTCGTCATCGCCTGGCAGTTTGTCCCGTTCCACACACTCATCTACCAAGGCGGCGTGCGCCAGATCCCGGCGTCGCTGTATGAAGCGGCCCAAATCGACGGCGCGGGGCGCATCCAGCAGTTCTTCGCCATTACCTTGCCCCAGTTGAAATACACCATCATCACGTCCTCGACCCTTATGGTGGTCGGCTCACTGGCCTACTTCGATCTCGTCTTCGTCCTCACCGGCGGAGGCCCCGGCTATTCCACGCGGCTGCTACCGCTGCACATGTACCTGACCGGCTTCAAGGCCAACGACATGGGAGCGGCGAGCGCCCTCGGCGTCATCCTCGTGGTGATCGGCCTTGCACTGGCCCTGCTCCTGCAAAGACTCGGTGGCAAGAACCGCAACGCAAGCCAATTGGAAGGTGCCTGATGGCTTCCACAACCCAGATTCCCGCACCGCCGGCAAGGCCCAACGCGCCAAGCAACAAGCAAGGCCACAAACATGGCGAGCGAGCAAAAGGCGCCAAGGGCCCCGGCCGGCTCCGTCCCAACTACCTGGGCGGCCTGGGCGGCTGGCTTTGGCTGGCGATCATCATCGTTCCCATCTACTACGTGGTGGTGACCAGCCTGAAGAACCAGGCCGGGTTCTTCACCTCGAACCCGATGATGCCGCCCACCGAGCCGACCCTGGACAACTACAAGCTGGTCCTGGACAACGACTTCGCCATGTACTTCTTCAACAGCCTGATCGTCACAGTGGGCAGTGTTGTACCTGCACTCCTGGTCTCGTTCATGGCCGCCTACGCGATCGTCCGGGGGAAGGGCCGGTTCCTGACGTGGACGAACAACACGTTCCTCTTGGGCCTGGCGATTCCCTTGCACGCCACGATCATTCCCATCTATTGGATGATCACCAAAGCGCATCTCTATGACACCTTGTTGGCGCTGATCTTGCCCTCCATTGCCTTCGCGATTCCCATTTCCGTCCTCATCCTGAGCAACTTCATGCGCGATGTACCCAACGAGTTGTTCGAGTCCATGCGGCTCGATGGTTGCTCGGACTGGGCCATGATGTGGCGGCTCGCGCTGCCCATGACGCGCCCCGCCGTCGTGACCGTGGGCATCTACAACGCGCTCGGCGTCTGGAACGGCTTCCTGTTCCCGCTGATCCTGACCCAGAGCCCGTCCACCCGCGTGCTTCCGCTGTCCTTGTGGACCTTCCAGGGCGAATTCAGCGTGAACATCCCCGCCGTGTTGGCTTCCGTGGTGCTCGCCACCTTGCCGCTGCTGGTCATCTATGTGGTGGCTCGCCGCCAGCTGCTCAGCGGGTTGACCGCAGGATTCAGCAAATAGCCAACGCTCTTTGAAAGCACGAAAGGAAACACAATGACTACCGCAAAGCCCTTGCGGGTCGGCATGGTCGGCTACGCGTTCATGGGCGCCGCCCACTCCCACGCTTGGCGGACAGCGCCGCGGTTCTTCGATCTCCCGCTTGACCCCCAGCTCACCGCACTGTGCGGCCGGAACGACGACGGCGTCCGCGCCGCCGCGGGCAAGCTCGGCTGGGGATCGGTGGAGACTGATTGGCGCCGGCTCCTCGAGCGGGACGACATCGACCTGATCGACATCTGCACCCCGGGCAATACGCACGCCGAGATCGCGATCGCAGCCCTCGAAGCGGGCAAGCACGTGCTCTGCGAGAAACCCCTCGCCAATTCTGTGGCGGAGGCGGAGCGCATGACCGAAGCCGCCCAGGCCGCGGCAGAACGCGGAGTGTTCTCGATGTGCGGCTTCAGCTACCGCCGCACCCCTGCTTTGGCGCTGGCCAAGCGGATGGTCGAAGAGGGCCGGCTCGGAAACATCCGGCACGTGCGGGCGCAGTACCTGCAGGACTGGCTTAGCGACGAAAACGCGCCCATGACCTGGCGGCTGGACAAGTCCAAGTCCGGATCGGGCTCCTTGGGCGACATCGGAGCGCACAGCATCGACGCTGCGCAGTGGGTCACCGGGCAGCAGATCACGGGCGTTTCCGCACTCCTGGAAACCTTCGTCCACGAACGTCCGCTGGCCGGTGACCTCGTCGGGTTGGGCGGCCATGGCGATGTCGGCGCGGATGCGCCGCGCGGCGCGGTCACGGTCGATGACGCCGCCATTTTCACCGCCCGCTTTTCTGGCGACGGGCTCGACGGCGGCACTACTTCCGCGGGCGCCGTCGGGGTCTTCGAGGCCACGCGGTTCGCGCTGGGACGCAAGAACGCCATGCGCCTGGAAGTCAACGGGACCAAGGCCTCCCTCGCGTTCGACTTCGAAGAGATGAACGTCCTGTCCTTCTACGACGCCGCGGAATCCCCCGACGCCGGATTCCGCCGGATCTTCGTGACGGAGCCCGAACACCCCTACGTCGGCAACTGGTGGCCCACCGGGCATGGCCTCGGATACGAGCACGGCTTCACGCACCAAGTGGTGGACCTCGTGAGCGCGATCGGCGCAGGCGAGCAGCCCTCGCCGTCGTTCGCTGATGCCCTGCAGGTGCAAAAAGTGCTGGCCGCCGTGGAAGGCAGCGCCGCAGAGTCCAGCCGCTGGCAGAAAGTCTAGGAGGGAACACCGATGACAAGACCCATCACACTGTTCACCGGCCAATGGGCCGATCTGCCCTTCGAAGAGGTCGCCCGGCTCGCGGGCGAATGGGGCTTCGACGGGCTCGAAATCGCCTGCTGGGGCGACCACCTGGACCCCCACCGGGCCTCCATCGACGACAGCTATGTCCAGGAACGCCTCGACATCCTGGAGAAGAACGGCCTCAAGGTCTTTGCGATCGCCAACCATCTCACCGGCCAAGCCGTGTGCGACGACCCCATCGATGAGCGCCACCGGGACATCCTCTCCGACGAGGTTTGGGGCAATGGCGATCCTGAAGGAGTCCGCCAACGCGCTGCCGAGGCCATGAAGGACACGGCACGGGCCGCGGCACGCCTCGGCGTCAAGACCGTCACGGGATTCACGGGCTCCTCCATCTGGAAGGCAGTGGCCATGTTCCCGCCCGCCTCGGAGGCGATGATCGAGCGTGGCTACCAGGATTTCGCGGACCGCTGGAACCCGATCCTCGACGTGTTCGACGAAGTCGGGGTCCGCTTCGCCCTGGAAGTCCACCCCTCCGAGATCGCCTACGACTACTGGACCGCGAAACGTGCCCTGGAAGCCGTGGGGCATCGCGAGAGCTTCGGGCTGAACTTCGATCCATCCCACTTCATCTGGCAGGACCTGGACCCCGTCATGTTCCTCCAGGATTTCGCGGACAAGATCTTCCACGTGCACGTTAAGGAATCCATCCGCCAGCTCAACGGACGCAACGGCCGGCTCGGCTCCCACTTGCCATGGGCGGATCCGCGCCGGGGCTGGGACTTCGTCACCGCAGGCCATGGCGACGTGAAATGGGAGCCGATCTTCCGCACCCTCAATGCCATCGGCTACGAGGGGCCAACCAGCGTCGAGTGGGAAGACGCGGGCATGGACCGACTCGTGGGAGCACCGCAATCCTTGGCCATGGTCCGGGAACTCGCCGCCATCGCCCCGCCGGTCGCCGCTTTCGACGCGGCCTTCTCAAGCCGCTAACCATTTCATTTTCGGCTCTCCGGCCGTATTTCTCAGCAAAGGAAACCATGACTGACAAGAAGACCGCCCTGGTGGTCCGTGGCGGCTGGGATGGCCACCAGCCATTCGAAGCCACAGAACTCTTTATCCCCTTCCTCAAGGAGAACGGCTACGACGTCCGCGTGGAGGAATCCCCCAAGGTATATGCCGATTCGGCATATATGGCCGGCGTGGACCTGATCGTGCAATGCATGACCATGTCCACCATCGAGAAGGACGAATTCGAGGGGCTCCGTACCGCCGTCGAAAACGGCACGGGACTTGCCGGCTGGCACGGCGGCATCGCCGATTCCTACCGGAACAACTCGGACTACCTGCACATGATCGGCGGCCAGTTCGCCTGCCACCCCGGCAAACATCCCGACGAACGCATCGGCGAACAGTCGGACAACTACGTGCCGTACAGCGTCAACATGCTCCCGGCTGCCGCGAGCCACCCCATCACCCAGGGAATCGGCGACTTCGAGCTGGTCACCGAGCAGTACTGGGTCCTGTCTGACGACTACATCGACGTCCTCGCCACCACCACCCAGAAGGTCCGCGACTGGGACCAATGGAACCGGGAGGTCACCTCCCCTGCGATCTGGACCCGGCAGTGGGCCGAAGGACGGATCTTCGTCTGCACCCCGGGACACCGCGTGGAAATCCTCCAGGACAGCAACGTCCGCACCATCATCGAAAGGGGCATGCTGTGGGCAAGCCGCTAAGAGTAGGCATCATCGGCTGTGGCGCCATCATCGCCCAGTACCTCAAGAACTTCCGCCGGCTGGACGACATTGACCTGGTAGCCGTCGCGGACCTCGATCCCGCGCGCGCACAAGCGGTCGCGGATTCTTACGACGGCGTCCGCGCGGTGACCGTCGACGAGCTCCTGGCGGCGGACGACGTCGAGCTCGTACTCAACCTCACCATTCCGGCCGCGCATGCGCCGATCGCATTGAGGGCCATCGCCGCCGGCAAGAGTGTCTATGGTGAGAAGCCGCTCGCTGCGACAACCGCCGAGGCACGGCAAGTGCTCGACGCGGCGCGGGAGGCCGGCGTCGTGGTCGGCTGCGCGCCGGATACGGTGCTCGGCACCGGGATCCAGACTGCCCGCAAAGCGATCGACGACGGCCTGATCGGTGCGCCGATCTCGGCCACGGCAACCATGGTGACACCGGGACACGAGCGCTGGCATCCCAACCCGGACTTCTACTACCAGCCCGGCGGCGGACCGCTGCTGGACATGGGTCCCTACTACGTGAGCGCCCTGGTCACGCTATTGGGCCCGGTGGTCTCGGTCATTGGTGCCGCAAGCCACACACGGGACACGCGCACCATTGGTTCGGGACCGCGGGAGGGCGAGGTGATTCCGGTGACCATCGATTCGCACGTGACCGGGGTCCTGGTCCACGCCTCCGGCGCCCTGTCCACGCTGGTGATGAGCTTCGACGCGGTGAAGACCAAGTCGGCCAACATCGAGATCCACGGTTCGGCGGGATCTCTTGTTGTTCCTGATCCGAACCACTTCGACGGCGACGTCCAGCTCTTTACGCTTGGCGCCGACTCCTGGCAGACCCTTCCGATCTCGGCCGGCTACATCGATTCGGGCAGGGGCTTCGGCATCGCCGACCTCGCCTCAACCCCGGCCGGGGTCGAACCACGTGCTGGCGGCCAACTGGCGTTCCATGCGCTTGAGGTCATGGAATCTGTGCTGGCATCTGCCCACAGTGGTTCAGCGGTCTCGATCGAAAGCACGGTTGCGCGGCCGGCCCTCGTGGAACTGACAGCCTTGGCGGCCCCGCTCGCGGAAGTTCAGGGAATCAGTTCATAGGCCTGGCTCAATATTCTCCGGACTGCGGTTGCAGCGGCGCCCCTGAGGGCCCCCGTCTGCCCCAGTCCGGAGAACGCCAGGTTTCCTTCCGGGATCAGTCCCGGTGCGTGGTGGTCCAAGCTCCGGCGCAGCGCAGGAGCGATCCACTCCTCGAGTACGGCGAAATGACCGCCGAGCACGACGGCGGAAATGTTCGCCACCCGCGCCGTCGAGGCTATCGCGATTCCTAGGTAGTGCCCGGCCTGTTCCACCGCTGAAACCGCGCTCCAATCTCCGTCGGCAAGGCGGCTCAGCAGGTATTCCATGTGCTTTGTAGCCACATCCTGATGTATTCCGGCTGCAGAATATATGGCGTCTTGGCCCGCGAACGTCTCAAGGCAACCGTGACCGCCGCAGGCGCACAACGGGCCGTCGGGATGCACCACCACATGCCCGATCTCACCGGCATGGCCGTGCGGACCGGCGAAAAGCCGGGAATCTATGACCAGCCCTCCACCGACGCCCACTTCGCCGGAAATGTAGAGGAAGTCAGGGAAGCGGTCGCCGTGGCCAAACCAGAGTTCCGCGAGCGCGGCGCCATTGGCCTCGTTGGAGAGGGTCACTCCGAAGGGGGCTGCGGGCAGGAGCCTGGGCAGCTCTTCGGAGAGTCCGACGTCGGCCCAGCCCAGGTTCGGCGCGGCCAGCACCACGTTGCGTTCCGTATCCACCAATCCCGGCACGGTCAGTTCCCCGCCAAGAAGTTCGACGCCGTCGTCGGCCGCCTGTGTTGCCGCCCGCTGCGCCATGGCGACGAGGAGCGGCAGGATGTCGGAGGGCAGGCTTCCGCGGTTATGCCTTTCGACCGTTTCGTGGAAGGCCAGTTCCCCTGCGAAGTCCAGGACTCCCACCGCGAGGTAGTCCACATTGATTTCCGCGGCCAAAGCGCCGCGGGCCGGATTGAGGACGAGACCGGTTCCGGGCCGTCCGCGTTCGCCGTCTCGGGTGATACTTGTTTCCCGCACCAGGCCGGATTCAAGCAAGTCGGTGACGATGCTCGAAACGGATGCTTTCGTGAGACCGCTTTCCGCGGCAAGCTGGGCACGCGTGGCCCCGCTGTTCCCCTGTATCCCGGCGAGGACGAGCGCAAGGTTCTGCCTGCGGACATCGCCCACTCTTCCCGGCGACGGCGTGGCGGGCATGTTTCCTCCAGGATCCTGTTTTGACTGCGTGACTTACATCATCATTCAGGGATCGGAGGTTGCTGGCTATTTGGACCGTGCTGTGCGGCGCTGGTCACTTGCCGAGGTGCTGCCTGCCCCTAGTTCCCCGGGTAGCTGATTCCCGCTTGCCTGCGTGCTTCATCCAGCAGGGACATGGTGGTCAGGGTATCCGCCAACGGCATCGTGGGGCACTCGAGCAGGCCCAGCTGCAGGCAACGAATCACTTCGCGCAACTGGTAGGTGTAGCCATGGCCGACCGGGGTGAATTTCTCCAGCCGTTGCTCGCCGGAGCTGGAGGTGATGGTCAACTCCGTCGGATTGAACAGCGGTGCGTTGGATCGGAGCATCCCCTTCGTGCCGCATATGGTGGCCGTTTGGGGGGTGGCCGAGGTCAAAGAGGTCATGGCCTGGACCTGCGCCCCGGAAGGATAGGACAGTGTCAGTGCGGTCTCGGAATCCACTCCGCCGTCAGTCAGATGCGCCGTGGCCGTCAACGATTCCGGGCGTCCTAGGCTGATCAGCGCCCATGTCAGGGGATAGACACCAACGTCCATCAGGGCACCTCCCCCGTCGTCGAGCCTCCACAGCCGGGATTCTGGATTGTACGGCGCCGGAAACCCGAGGTCAGCTTGCAGCCACCGGATCTCGCCGAGTTCGCCGGATGCGATGATTTCCGCCGCCCGTTGCACGCTGGGCAGGAACCGGGTCCACACTGCTTCCATCAGGAACAGGCTTTTCTCCCGGGCCAGCCGAACCAGGACCTCTGCTTCACGGGCGTTGATGGTCAGCGGCTTCTCGCACAACACGTGCTTCCCCGCTTCGAGGGCCGCCTTCGCCGCCGAGAAATGACTCGTGTGAGGGGTTGCCACATACACGACGTCCACCGCGGGATCCTGGAGGAGCCGCTGGTACCCCGGAAGCCCGCCGTCGTCGCCGTAGGCGCTCTGGAAGCCGTGCTCGGAAGCAAACGCGTCCGCGTTTTCTTGGGTCCGGGAACTGACGGACTGCAAAACGGCGTCGGGAAGGAGCGCGAGGTCGCTGACGACCGTGGAGGCGATCCGTCCGGTGGAAATGACTCCCCACCGGACGGGACTGCCCGATGCGGGCACCGGATCCTGGTTCAGGGAATCAAGAAGCGGTGTCCTGATGAGCAGCGATTCAGTTGCCGGCGTCAACGCGGGCACTGACCTTCCTGTAGTTCTGCCCGATCGAATCCCGGAAGTCCGGCTCGGGTGTGGCGTCGAGGGCCACGGGCCAATCCGGGCGGTAGCCTGCGAGCGCCCACGCCGCCTGCACGGCTGCACCGCGGGCAACGTATTCGCCCGGGCTCGGAATCACGACAGGCAGGTCGAATACCTGAGCCGCTATCCGTTGCACGGCAGGATTCTGTACCGCGCCCCCGATCAACTGCAACCGTTCCGCACGGACACCCTGGTCACGCAGCGCGTCCAGGCCTCCGGCGAGTCCACACAGCATGCCTTCGATGGCGGCCCGGGCGATATTCGGCCGGGTGGTGGAGGCAATGCTGAGGCCGTGGAAGCTGGCCTTCGCGTACGGCAGGTTGGGAGTCCGTTCCCCTTCGAAATACGGCACCAGCACCACGCCTCCTGAGCCAGGCTCGGCTTCAAGGGCGAGCCTGGACAGCCCGTCGAAGTCGACGTCGAGCACCGCGGCTACCGAGCTGAGCACGCGGGCGGCGTTCAAGGTCACTGCGATGGGCAAATACTCGCCGCTCGCATCGGCGAAGCCCGCCACGGTCCCGCTCGCATCATGTCCGGGTGAAGAGTCGACGGCGAACACGGTGCCGCTGGTGCCCACGGACACGACGACGTCGCCGGGTTTGGCTCCGAGCCCAAGCGCGGCGGCGGCATTGTCCCCCGCCCCGACGCCGAGCAGGATCCCGCCGCCCAACGCTTCGCTTGCGCCAGGGCCCCCGAAACACGCCGGGTGCACGCGGCCCGCGGTTTCGCCCGGACCTAGCACCCGGGGAAGAACGACGACGCCGGGCGCCGCCGTCGTCGTCCCGCCCGAGGCTTCCCGGGCGTCCTGACCGAACGCCAGTTTGAACAAGTCCAGATCGTAGCGTCCGGTCAGCGGGCTCCAATAGCCGGTGCCGCTGGCGTCCGAACGGTCAGTGGTGAGTTCGTCCAGGTCCGGCCCCAGCGGGCTGGAGCCCGCCGGACCGTAACCGCGGAGACGCCACGTGAGCCAGTCGTGGGGGAGCGCGACGGCGGCCACCCGAGCCATGCTTTCGGGTTCGTGGTCCCTAATCCAGCGGATTTTCGTGATCGTGAACGAAGCCACCGGAACCAGGCCGGTCCGCCGGGCGAAGTCCTCCGCCCCCACTTCGGCGGTGAGATCTTCCGCCGAGCCGGCCGAGCGAGTGTCATTCCACAGCAGCGCCGGCCGCACCACATTGCCCTCGAGGTCCAGCAGCACCATCCCGTGCTGCTGGCCCCCTACGGACAGTGCGCTGACATCGGCCAGGCCGCCGGCGTCGCCGAACGCTTCGGACAGCGCCCGCCACCACTCGTCCGGATGGACTTCCGTTCCATCCGGGTGGCTCGCGCGGCCCGCACGCACGAGCGCACCGCTTTCCGCGTCCAAGACCACCACTTTGCAGCTTTGGGTAGAGGAATCAACCCCGGCAACCAGTGTCATGAGGTCAGCGCGCTCCGAGGAGGTGCTCGATGAAGAGCTGCTGGAGCTTCACGAACCCAAAGCCCTTGCCGCCGAAGTAGGCATCGGCGTCGAAGTCCTCGTAAGCGGACTTGTCCGCACGCAACTGCTCGTAACCTTCGCCCGGGTTCAGGGTGGGTTCGTTGATTTCTGCCACGCGGGACGCCTGGAGGGCTTCCTGGACCTCGGGGTCGGCGCGGAATGCCTTGGCGCGCTCCTTGAGCAGCAGGTAGGTCTGCATGTTCGCGGCCGCAGAGTCCCACACGCCGTCGATGTCCTCGGTGCGGCTGGGCTTGTAGTCGAAGTGGCGCGGACCGTCGTAGGCGGGGCCGCCGTCGGGACCGCCGTTTTCGAGCAAGTCCACCAAGGAGAAAGCGTTCTGCAGGTCACCGTGGCCGAACACCAGGTCCTGGTCGAACTTGATGCTGCGCTGGCCGTTGAGGTCGATATGGAAGAGCTTGCCCTGGTACAGGGCCTGGGCGATGCCGTGCGTGAAGTTCAGGCCCGCCATCTGCTCGTGGCCGGTCTCGGGGTTGATGCCCACGAGCTCCGGGCGTTCCAGGGTTTCGATGAAGGCTAGGGCGTGGCCCAGGGTGGGGAGCAGGATGTCGCCGCGGGGTTCGTTCGGTTTCGGTTCAATCGCGAAGCGGATGTTGTACCCCTTGTCCGTGACGTAATCGCCTAGCAAATTCACGGCCTCGCGATAGCGTTCCAGCGCGCCGCGGATGTCCTTGGCGGCATCGTACTCGCTGCCTTCGCGGCCGCCCCACATGACGAACGTTTCAGCGCCGAGTTCGGCGGCGAGATCGATGTTGTCCAGCACCTTGCGCAGGGCAAAGCGGCGGACGCCGCGATCGTTGCTCGTGAAACCGCCGTCCTTGAAGACGGGGTGGCTGAACAGGTTGGTGGTGACCATGGGAACGATCATCCCCGTGGCTTTGAGCGCACCCTGCAAGCGGTCGATTTCGCGTTGGCGATCGGCAGCCGAGCAGCCGAAGGGGAACAGGTCATTGTCGTGGAAAGTGATGCCGTAGGCGCCAAGGTCGCTGAGTCGGTTGACGGCTTCCACGGTGTCCAGGGGAGGGCGGGTGGCCGAACCGAACTGGTCCTGCGCCTCCCAACCGACGGTCCAAAGACCGAACGAGAACTTGTCTTCACGGGTGGGCTGAATCGTCATTGAGTGCTCCGGGTAGTCGAAAGGGGTTTGTTTCGCTATCCAACATATTATGAATTCCTGTGATGTCAACCACGTGAAGCCAACAAAGTTTTTTCATCCCCTCAAGGAAAAGTCCGGAAAAGATCTGGCGCATGGGCCATCCAGCCGTTATGTTGTTGTGGACATCAAATAAGGCCGTCGAGCCCTCGAACGAAGGATTCAACCGTGACTGATCAGCTGGTGGCGGAACGCAACTGGGCAGGAAACTACAGCTACCTGGCACCGCAACTCGCCCATCCCGCCAGCGTGGAGGAACTGCAAGGTCTCGTGGCAGGCGCCCAGAAGGTCCGTGCGCTTGGCTCCAGGCATTCCTTCAACTCCATCGCGGACACGGCCGGTACCCTCGTGGTGCTGGACCAGCTGGATCCGGGCATCAGCGTGGATGCGGCGAACATGACCGTCACCGTGAGCGGAGGCACGCGGTACGGGACCCTGGCGGCAGAACTCCAGCGCCAAGGCTTCGCCCTTCACAACCTCGCCTCGCTCCCCCACATTTCGGTGGCAGGAGCTGTCTCCACCGCCACGCACGGCTCCGGTGATGCCAACGGCAACCTTGCCAGCGCCGTCGCGGGCCTTGAGCTGGTCACGGCGGACGGCAGCATTCTCAGCGTGCGCCGCGGCGACGAGGATTTCGACGGAATGGTGGTGGGACTCGGCGCACTCGGCATCGTCACCAAATTGACCCTGGACATCCATCCAACCTTTGACGTCGCCCAGAGCGTGTTCGAAAACCTCAACTGGGACCTCGTCCTGGAAAACTTCGACCGGATAACCTCCTCGGCGTATAGCGTCAGCCTGTTCACCGATTGGAGCGGAGAGACGGTGGGCCAGGCGTGGCTCAAGAGGCGCGGCGGCGATGCGGCCGTGGAAACGTCGGATTTCTTCGGCGGCACCCCGGCAACAGAAGCCCGGCACCCACTTCCCGGCGTGTCGGGCAGCAACTGCACGCAGCAGCTCGGCATGGCCGGGCCGTGGTCCGACCG
Organism: Arthrobacter sp. FW306-1B-F12A; assembly: GCF_058781865.1. Lineage (NCBI taxonomy): Bacteria > Bacillati > Actinomycetota > Actinomycetes > Micrococcales > Micrococcaceae > Arthrobacter > Arthrobacter sp. FW306-1B-F12A. Next base: position 22,705 of record NZ_JBYSXD010000004.1, on the reverse strand, counting down.
GCTGGCCCATTTCAGGATGGAATTCACACCGAGCCAAGGCGACGAGTTGCAGAGCGAGTACCTCATCCCCCGTGAACACGCCGTGGACGCCCTCCGCACCATGCGCCGGCTCTCCGACGTCGTGACTCCCCTGCTGCTGGTTGGCGAAATCCGCACGGTGGCCGCCGACCAGCTCTGGCTGAGCGCCAACTACGGCCGCGACGGCATCGGCTTGCACTTCACGTGGCGCCAGGACCAGCCGGCCGTCGAAGCCATCCTGCGGCTGCTTGAGGCGGAACTGGCTCCGTTCGCGGCGAGGCCGCACTGGGGCAAGCTGTTCGACGCCGGTGCTGCCGCCGTCGCGCCCTTGTACCCTCGCTTCAACGACTTCATCGCCCTGGCTGAACGCCTCGATCCGTCCGGAAAGTTCCGCAACGACTTCCTGGACCGAACGGTGTTTGGGAGCTGATATTGTCGCGATGATGCCCTCCCCCACCCGAAATCCCGTCACCGCCAGCGAGCCCGATCCGTCACGGCGAAACAACCTGGCGCTGCTGACCTCCCTTGTCCACCACAACGGTGTGCTCAGCCGTGCCCAGCTGACCAAGCGGACGGGCCTGAACAGGTCCACGGTAGGGGCGTTGATAGGGCAACTCGTGAACTTGGAAGTGGTGTATGAGACGGCGCCCTCCGGCGAAGCGCAGGTGGGCAGGCCCAGCCCGATCGTCCATCCCCGGCCGTCCATAGCTGCCCTTGCGGTCAACCCGGAGATCGATGCTGTCACCATCGGTCTTGTGGGCCTCGGGGGGAAGGTCCAGAAGAAGATCCGTTTCGACACCGAGCGGATCCCGACGGCCAAAGAAGCCGTGAACATCGCGGCGGCCGTCATCGAGGGAATGCGGTCGGAGCTCGACACGTCGTACCAGGTCATGGGCGTGGGCATCGCAGTGCCCGGGCTCGTCAACCGCGGCGACGGCGTGGTCCGGCACGCCCCGCATCTGGGCTGGCGCGATGAACCTATAGCCCGAATGCTCGGCGAAGCTACCGGATACCCCTGCCACGCGGCCAACGACGCATCGCTCGGCGCCGAGGGCGAACTCCTCTTCGGCGCCGGCGCGGGCCAAAGGAACCTGATCTTCCTCAACGGTGGCGCCAGCGGCATCGGCGGCGGAATCATCGCTGACGGGGAATTGCTTCGCGGGACATCCGGCTACGCCGGGGAACTTGGACATACCTTTGTCCGCTCGACCGGCAAACCTTGCCATTGCGGGGCCGCAGGCTGCCTCGAGACCGAAGTCTCGCAGTCCTCGCTTTTTGAACTGGCCGGGATCGGCGGTGGGGATGCGGGTGAACTCGAGCAAGCGCTTCGCCGGAACAGCAGCGAAGCGGTGGGCGCCGAAGTGGCACGCCAGCTTGAATATCTTGGCATCGCCTTGCGGAATGCGGTGAACATTTTCAACCCTGAAGCGATCGTCCTGGATGGCTTTCTCGGCGTCTTGCACGCCCTGTCTCCCGGGACATTGGACAGCTCGCTGCGATCCCAGGCGATGGACGGACCGGCTGGCCAGGTAAAGATCTACCGGGCCGCCCTCGGCTCGGATCTCATGATGATCGGAGCCGCGGAACTGGCCTTCGCACAGTTCCTCGCGGATCCGGCCGGCGCCTTAGCTGCGCTTCCTCTTAGTAAGGTCGACTATGTCTACTGACAATTCGCCCATGGGCGAACATTTCGAACTCACGGCCAGCATCGGCGGCCGCATCCAGCGCGCCGTCGTCACGGAAATCGCCGCCAGCCTGCGGGAGCTCGCCGTCGACGGCGTGGCCCTGGTCCAGGACTATCCCGCCGATGCCCAACCGCCATGGTGCGCGGGCTGGGTCCTGGTCCCGTGGCCCAACCGGGTGGCTGGCGGCACATGGAGCGACGACGGCGTCACCCAACAACTCGATATCACCGAACCGGACAACGGCAATGCTTTGCATGGATTGCTGACGCACACTCCATACGGGGTCAGTGCCCGGACCGCTGACAGCATTACGCTCGACGCCGGCATCTCGCCGCAAGCTGGGTACCCCTTCGAGCTGTCGACGTCGGTCCGTTATCAACTCGTGGAGGACGGGCTGCTTGTCACCCACCGCCTGGAAAACACGGGCCACCGGTCCGCGCCCGTCGCGCTCGGCGCCCATCCTTTCCTCCGGCTGGGCAGCGTGCCGACGGACGAACTCACGCTCTATATCAACGCCGCTACCCACATCGAGGTGGACGAACGCCTGAACCCCAGCGGAATCACCACGGACGTCGCCGGAACCACGAACGACTTCCGCACAGGCCAGCTGGTTGGTTCAGTTGACCTCGACGACGCCTGGAGCGATGTCCACCGCGAGGACGACGGAAGCTCGGTGCACTACCTCGAAGCGCCCGACGGCAGCCAAGTCCAAATGTTCATGGATGCCTCCTTCGGCTACGTCCAGGCCTTCACCACCACGGACTTCGCCACCGACGGCGGTATGGTGACCGCCGTCGCGGTTGAACCGATGACTGCGCCCGCCGATGCCTTCAACAGTGGCGAAGGCCTGCGCTGGCTGGAACCCGGGGAGGCCTGGGAGCCCAGCTGGGGCATCCGGTACGTGACGACGCGCGAGTAGCCAGCCGCGCGTCGCCGGCTACTTCCCCGTCGGCCACCCCGTGTACGACTCCGCAAGGTAGGCACGGGCGTGCCGGGACGAGACCACGGAGTGGAGCTCGCCGAGCTGGCGGGCCCGGCCGAAATCGTCCGAACCGGGAACGGTGTGCAACATGGACGTCATCCAGTAGGAGAAGTGCTGGGCTTTCCAGACGCGTTCCAGGGCGCGGTCGCTGTAGGACTCGAGCAGGCCGTTGGAACCGTTCGAGTAGAAGGACTCCAGGCCTTCGAAGAGCACTTTGACGTCGTGCAGTGCCAAATTGAGGCCCTTGGCACCGGTCGGGGGGACGGTGTGGGCGGCGTCGCCGGCCAGGAACAGGTTCCCGTGGCGCATCGGAGTGTGGACGAAGCTGCGGAACGGCAGGACCATCTTCTCCAGGACCGGGCCCTCCTTGAGCTCAAAGCCGTTCCCGTTGACGCGTTTGCGGAATTCGGACCAGATGCGCTCGTCGTCCCAGTCGGCCACGTTTTCTTTGGGGTCGCACTGGAAGTACATGCGCTGCACGTTCTCGGTGCGCTGGCTGATCAGGGCGAAGCCGTTCGCGGAGTTGGCGTAGATCAGTTCGTCCGAGCTGCGCGGGGCCTGGGCGAGGATGCCGAACCAGGCGAAGGGGTATTCGTGGAAGTACCATTTCCGGTTGGCCTCGGGGATCTGGAAGCGGCAGTGGCTTCGGGAACCATCGGCACCCACCAGGAAGTCCGCCTGGATCTCGAATTCCTGGCCCTCGGCGTCGGTGAACCAGACTTTCGGCCTGCCTTCGAGGTCATGGACGGTGGTGTCCGTGACGCTGTACCGGACGTCGCCGCCGTCGTCCTTGCGCCGTGCTGCAAGGTCGAGGAAAACGTCCGTCTGCGGGTACAGCCAGACTGATTCCCCCACGAGCCCGTTGAAGTCGATCCGGTGGCTTTCGCCGTTGAAGCGCAGTTCGATCCCGTCGTGCCTGTCGCCGTCGCGCAGCACGCGGTCCGAAACCCCGCTGTCCACGAGCAGGTTCACGGAGCCGTGTTCCAGGATGCCCGCGCGGACCGTTTCGGCGATCTGCTGGTGGCTGCGGACCTCGATGACGGTGGATTCGATCCCCGATTTTGCCAGCAGGTGGGAAAGCATGAGGCCGGCCGGGCCGGCGCCCATGATGGCCACTTGGGTGGTGATGATCTTGCGTGCCATGGTGTTCCTCGCTTCATTGCGGAACCGCGCCTAAGGGCCGCGGTGGTTCTGCTGATCAGTGTGACCCCCGCCGCATCGTCGGCGTTAGACGAATTCCGTTCAACGGAAAACCCTTAATTGTTCCGCTGCTCCCCGAGCTGGCGCCCGATTCCGCGGGCCGCCGTCTGCAGCGCCGGCACCAACGCCTGCAGGCGCATTTCGGCGAGGGGAACCACGACGCCGAGCGCCGCCACCGTGCGCCGCTTGCCGTCCGCGACCGGCACCGCGATTCCCCAAGTGTCCGGATCCACGACGCCCGCGAGCTGCGCGTACCCCTGCTGGGCGGTTTCAGCCAAAAGGTGACGGACGACGTCGGCCGTCACCTTTCCAGCTGGGTCGCTGAACTGTTTGAGGTAATCGGCCTGCTTTTCCCGCGGCTGGCTGGCCATTAACGCCAGCCCGACCGAAGAAATGTGAACGGGCATCCGGCCGGCAACGCGGGCACGGTTGGCCACGGATCCCCGGCGGGACAGCCGCTCCACGAACAACGCCTCCCAACCATCGAGCACGGCAAGGTTCACGTTCTGGTTCAGGACCTGCTGGATATCCTCCATGAATGGCAGGGCCGCTTGCCGGAGGGCCAAGGTGGGTGAATTCCGGTTGACGAGTTCCCATAACCGCAGGCCCAGGCGGACATCTCCGCCGGCAGCCAGATCCAGGAGACCGTGGTCGGCGAGCTGCCGGACCAGGCGATGGGCACTCGTGAGCGGCAAGCCGGCAGTCTCCGCGAGTTCGGAAAGCCGCAGTGACGTGGATCCTTCGGGGAATGCCTCGATAATCCGGACGATGCGGTCCACGACGGAATCACCGGATGCCGAGTTGGCCACTGCGCTTTCCCCATTTCCCACGGATTCCATTCAATGGTGGGCTCAAGTTTACTGCGGTTCAGCGGGATCCGCAGGGGCATGCTTGGTTTCCCGGCGCGAAATCTCCAAGCCGATCGCGTCGTAGTGCGCCAGCACTACCGGCGAGGCGGATGTACCGGGCTGGTCCAGCAGGCCAAACGCGAAATCGCTGGCAGCAAGAAGTTCTTCATCGGAGCATTTGTCCAGCGGTTGGAGTCCCGCCGCGTCGATTGAGGCTGCGAATTCGCCGGTGATTTCAATCGATTTCGTTCCCGCCGCGGCCCCGAAACCGGGACTGGCAGGCTTGTCCGTGAATTCCAGGGAAACGCCGGATCCGGTGGGCAGGCCAACTTCGGTGGCTCCGCCGTCGATCGCATTGAGATCGTTGCGGAGTCCCGCTAGTGCCTGCGATTCGACAATCGCGGCGTGCGAAAAGCCGACTCTGATGTGGGAGGTGATGCCCATTCGGCGAATCCGGCGAACAATGTGAACCAGCGCGGAGCGGGAGTCCTGATTCAGGCTCCCCCGCACGTCGATCTCGACAGCGTCGGTGGAAACATCAAACTTTACAAGGGCGTGCAATCTACGGTCCATAGGTACTCCAAAAGAGGCGTCTATGGCCGACGGCTCAACCTCAAGAAGCCTATCCTCCGGAACCCTCGTTGTACACCCCGCGAGTCGACCGACGAGCGGGCCCGCCTCACCCGGCCCGGCTGCGGCCCGGCTCCTGGGCGGGCTCTTCGAAGTGGGTCAGGGTGCCCGCTGCGTCAACGGAGTCCACCAAGGACGTGGCGATATCGCGCAATTTCACGTTGCGATTGCTCGAGGCCTCCGTGAGGATCCGGACAGCGTCCTCCTGGCTGCAGCGGCTTTGTGCCATGACAATTCCAACGGCGATATCGATCACTGTGCGGGACTCCATGGCCGCCCGGAGATTCTTTGCGCTGTCTGCGTGGAGGGCGAACCTGATAGCGAGACGCAAGGCCTGCGACACCTCACGGGTATATCCGCGGGCCCGATCAGCAGCCCGTTCGTCGAACTTGTACGGGGCCTCGGAGTACAGGTTGAGCGCTGCTTTGGCCTCTCCCTCCAGATTGAAGGGCAACGACAACACCGACCTCAGTCCGTGCGACGCAACGGCACTCGCATAGTCGGGACCCCAGCGGTTCTCTTCAAGAAGATCCGGGACGTGGACTTCCCTTTCCTCTTCGGCAGCCGTCAAACATGGCCCCTGGGCCAAGGAATACTGGATCTCGTCCACTTCGCGGGCCGCATCACTGCTCCAACCAATCGTGAGTGCCTTCCGCTCGCGCAGCAGCGTGATCCCACAGAGCGCGTCATCGCCGTCGCCCGCCATCTGGTGGGCAGAAAACCGCGCCAGCTCGTTGAGGAATTCCTCGAAGTCGGCACTCTCCAGGATCAGGTTCTGGATTCGGTCGATGGTGGTCAAAGTGTTATCTGCAGGAAGCATGGCGCGTTCTCCCGGTGAATATGCTGATTGGGGCATGTGGAAACAATAAGTCCCTTTACATAAGGTCCCACACGGTCGCCAATTGGGAAACGCCTAGCCGGAAGTGAGTTCCCTGACCCGGGACCATGCCGCAGGCGCCAATACCACCCCGACGCCGACGGCGGCCCCGATCACGGTCTCCACAATGCGGTCCCGCAGCAGGAGCGCGGGCGGAACGTTGGCAACCAGCAAAGTGGAAATGAGCGCGAGCGGTGTGACGAATATCTGCGCCACGAGATATTGGCGCGTAATGAAGAGCTCTGCTCCGAACTGGCATGCGGCAATCACCAACACCATCTGCCATGGCGCCGGGCCGAGCCAGAGGATTCCGGCCAACACCAGCAAACCGAGCAATGTCCCCACGATCCTCTGGATTCCCCGTTGCACCCGATGCCGGGTACTGCGCCCAACCAGGGGAACTACTGCCGCCACCATGGCCCAATAGCCGTGTCCGAATCCGAGCCACTGCCCAACCAAAGTAGCAAGCGTTCCGGCTAGCCCGGCAGCCACGAAGTAGCCCAGGCCTTCCAGCCAAGCTGCCCGGATTTCCTGGGACAGCAACCGGTCCGCAGCCGGTCGCTTCCATGGTGTCCGGTGGCCCGGGACTACCCGCGCCGACATTCCGATCAGCAACGCCAACACGGCAGTCAAAACCGCCGCCAACATCCCTTCCCAGAGCGGGGGCTGCTGGGGAACGGAGGCGATCGCGGCGAAAGCGAAAATATGGAAGAGCGAACCTGCCGGGCGAAGCCTCCACAGCGCGGTCACCACGGAGCAAAATGCGGCAACCAATGTGGTGCCTAGCGTGAGGATCCACAGGTACGCGTCCGAGCCCTGGCCAACCCGGGCGGTCAGGGTGGCAAGCAGGATGATGCCGAGGAGCAACGAACCGGCACGGAGCTGGCTTCGAAAACGGTGGCTGTGGGGCTCGTTACGGCCGTAGATATTCGTGAACGCCGCAAAGCTGGCGAAGACCACAAGGTCCAGCCGTCCGAACAACACGAGGGTGATCAACGGCAGGAAGACGCCCACCGCGCAGCGCACAGCCGGGTGATGGTCCTTGTTGCCGGGACCGATCCTGAACATCTCTGCCAGGGCGTTCAATGGCTTGCCTGCCTCTTTGCTTCTCTTGAGCGCCGAACTGCTCAACTAATCCCCACCGCCACCCTCGCCTCGCAAGCTCGGCCAGGGAACCCTGGCGGCGTGGGCCCACGACGGCGGCACTGGCATCCGCTACGAGCTTACGCCGGGAGGCTCCAGGCAGCCGGAACGCCTTCCGTTGAATGGTAGATCGTGAAGCGAAGTAAGACGGCGGCACGTCTTCGATTGATAGTCTCATGTCGGTTGTTACCAGCCGGGCCCGGGCTATTCCGGCCACATCACCTGTACCCATTCACCGGAGGTCAATCCATGCTCAAAGGTTTCAAGGACTTCGTTCTTCGCGGCAACATCATCGAGTTGTCCATCGCCGTCGTCATCGGCACCGCGTTCACAGCCCTGGTCGCAGCGTTCACCACCAACATCATCAACCCGGTCATCGCCGCCGCCGGCGGAGTCAATGCCCAGGGGCTCGGCTTCGCGATTTGGCCCGACAACGCGAAGACCTTCGTCAACTTCGGCGCCGTCATCACCGCGTTCGTAACTTTCCTGATCACGGCCGCCGTGGTGTACTTCATTTTCGTTGCGCCCATGAACAAGATCAACGAACTGACCAAGCGCCGTGCCTCCATCGAAGAGCCCGAGGACGAGCCACTGCCGGCTGATACCGCCCTGCTTGTTGAAATCCGCGACCTCCTGACCGAGCTCGCCGCTGCCAACAAGAGCAACGAGAACGCCCGCTAGGTTTCGTGAATCACGGCCAGTTCGGCGCGTCCGGTCGGCGCCGAACTGGCCCCATGAATACCGCCCCAGATCGTGACGCAGGCGCAATCCGCCTGAAACAGGGTTCGGGCACGATAGTGCCATGAAGCCGAAGAAGAGGTCTTCCGTTACCGCTGAGCTCTCCTGCGAAGTGTGCGGGCAGATGCCCGAGGCTCCGAAGGCAAGGGTCACCGTGGCCCAAATCGCGGTGATGCTTCCCATCGAACTTCTTGTCCACGCCATTGTGGTTGAAACGCAACTCCCTTACCTGGCCAAGGTGCTCCTCCTGACCGTGACCGCAACGGTCCTGGTGATTTGGGTTGCCGAGCCCTCCGCGGCCAGGATCCTGCGGCGCTGGATCCACGCACCTGCCCTCCGCCACCGCAGGAAGCTCCATTCGGCCCCGGCGCTTTGGCGGGCGAGGACTGTGCTCCGCGACCAGCCAGGCTCCCTCCAACGCATGACCCACTCGCTCGCCCGGACGAACATCAACATCCTCAGCATCCATGTCCACCCCATGGATGGAGCCGTCATGGACGAATTCGTGGTGTCTGCCCCGGGCCACCTCGGCGAGCATGAGCTACTGACAGCGCTCGACGACGGCGGTGGCCGGGATTCGCACGTGTGGCCTACCACTGCACTCGCCATGGCGGACGGCCAGACAAAGGCCCTGAGCCTGGCTGCCCGGATCGCCGACAACCCGGACGAATTACCGCTGGCGGTAGCAGAACTGCTGTCGGCGAAAATCGTCACCCCTGAACCCGAAGGGCCGGCCGCCGAGGCAGGCGCCGCCGTCGGGCCCTCCACGAGCCTCCTCAAGATTCCGACCGCATGGCGCGGGCCGCTCCTGTTCTCCCGACCGGACGAACCGTTCACGCCGGCGGAATCGGCACGCGCACATCGGCTTGCCGAGCTGGCGGAAATCCTGGCGCACACCCGGAGCGCCGACGCCAAGGACCGGGACTAGGCCGGCCGACAACTGGAAGGTGGTGGCGGGATGAGCGCCATGGACATGAGGGAGATGGATTCCGCAGGGGTGTCCGTTCCCGGCCAGCCCAGCGCCGAGGCGGTGGCCACGAGCCGGGAGCCTCAGCACTGGGGCCGGGCGATGGCCGTTGCCATCAGCAAACTCGCGGACCAGCTGGCAAGCGAGGACGCGCATGAAGCCCTGATGGGCCGCGAACTCCGGCTCCGCGTCACCCCGGATCCGGACGGCGCACGCATCTCCGTGTGGTGTTTCCCGGAGGAGTAGCGAGGGCGGAGGGCCGATCCGGATTTCACATCATGAACCCGACGCCGGCGTCCACAAACTCCGCCGGTACAGTTTGTCGGGTGACTACCAAGATTGATCTCGAGCGTGCTGCCGATACCCTCCGGGCGTGGGCTTTGGATGAAGACCTGAAGCAACGCGTCATGTCCACGCCGGCCTTGGCAACAATGGCTTCGCGCGTGGCAAGGCGATACTCAGCCGGGGACACCACCGCCGATGCCATCGAGGTAGCCGCAGCGGCGGTGGCGCGCGGGCATGCCGCCAGCATCGAGTATGCCGGCGAGAGCGTGCGCAACGCCGAGCTCGCACGCTCGGAAGCCGGGGTCTTCCTTGAGCTGGGCGCTGCCCTCGGGAAGTCCGGCCTGCCGGGCACCATCTCTTTCGACCTCTCCCATCTCGGCGCACTCGTGGACCGCGATCTGGTCCTCAACCATGTACGCCAGCTCGCCGCGATAACTGAACCGTACGGAACGGGACTGATGATCTCGGCCGAAGGCTCCGACCGGACCGATTTGGTCCTCGACCTGTACGACGAGCTCGCAGCAGAGATCCCCCGCGTCGGCATCACGCTCCAAGCCCGCCTGCACCGCACCCCCGGAGACCTCGAGCGGGTCCTTCGCCACCCGGGTACCGTTCGCTTGGTCAAAGGCGCGTTCCTCGAGCCCGAGTCCGTCGCCTACCCTCGCAACAGCGCCGAACTGACGGCTGCCTACCTCGACCTCGCGAGCCAGCTCATCCGCTCGGGCCACTCCCTGTCCCTCGCAACCCACGACGACGAGCTCGTCAACACGCTCATCTCCAGGCACGGCGAGGCACTGAAGACAGACGCGATCGAATTCGAGATGCTCCTCGGACTCGGGACCGAACTTCTCGATCGGCTCCACAGGGACGGGTACAGGACCCGTGAATACGTCATCTTCGGTGGCGAATGGTGGTTGTACGTCCTGAACCGCATCGCGGAACATCCCGAGCGTGCGCTGACGGCTCTCGCCGACCTCAACCCGAGCTAAGCCCTCCCCGATCCCGGCTGCCCTGCGACGCGGAAAATACCCTGCGATACCGGTATTCCAGCGTCGCAGGGTATTTTCCGCGTCGCGAGGTAGGAAGCGCGTCGGCAGGCCATTAGTGTGTCGCCATAGCAACGCCCCAGCGCCGGGTTGCCCGGTATCCCATGCAATACCCGGCAGACCTAGCGTGCGGCCTGCTAATATCCACTGTCAGATCTCTGAGGTAGGTTCCCGGTCCGCGGCCTCGTCTTCCTAGATCTTGACGGTGTCGGCCTTGAGTACGCTCGCGCCTACGAACTTTGGAGCCGCTGAACAGCCTTCGCAATCATGCCTGCTGCCTCGTCGATTTCCTCCGTGGTAGTGAAGCGCCCGAATCCTACGCGAATACTGGACCTGGCCATGGCGCCGTCAAGGCCAATGGCCATGAGAACATGTGAGGGATTCTGGTCGCTGCTGTTGCAGGCGGACCCAGTCGACATGGCTATTTTCGGTAGGGCTGATAGCAGGTCCACCGAATCGATGTCCGGAATCCTGAAATTCAGGCAATTCGGAAGAGCGTCATCGAGCGGCGAGTTGGCGGTGACCGTTTGGATGCGCTTGGACAACTGGTTCCAGAATCTGCTTCTCAGGTCGAGAACTCTTTGCTTTTCGCTGGCGGAGATCTCGTTGGAAATTTTTATTGCTTCCGCGAATCCGACGATGCCGGTGATGTTTTGCGTCCCAGGCCGGCGCCCTCCCTCTTGGCCGCCGCCGAACAACATGTTTTCGAACCCCCCATGCAGCGTCTGGGTTTCCTTGTCGATGTAGAGGGCTCCGATGCCTTTGGGCCCGTAAATTTTGTGCCCTGAGAAGCTGATCAGGTTTGGGCCCAGGGATTTGAAGTCCGGAGCGAGATAGCCGATGGCTTGCGTGGCGTCGCAGTGAAACCGAACCCCTGCCTCACGAGTGATGGCGGCGATGTCCGTGACCGGTTGTATGGTGCCGATCTCGTTATTAGCCAGCATTATCGACACGAGGCTGGTGTTGGGCCTGATCGCGTCGGCAATGTCATTGGGTGAGACGATCCCTTGTGCGTCCACGGGCAGAAAGGTGACTTCACCGCCCCGCTTTTGAAAGGCGAGGCAGGCATCCAGGACGGATTTGTGCTCGATGACAGAGGTAATGATGTGGTTGCTGCTGGACCCAGCTGCAGTTGCGATTGCCCAGTTGTTGGACTCCGTCGCCCCGGAGGTGAAGAAGAGCTCACCCGGGCGGCAATTCAGCACTCTAGAGATGCTGCGGCGGGCCTTTTCGATTCCGTGAGGTTCGCGGTGTTGGCGCCGTCCAAGACTGTGCCAAGGCTGAGCCCTGCCATCATCGAACTCCGCGAAAAATCATCGATCCCGGTTGGTGCATCGAAATATCCGCATGAGATCAGGGCTTGCGTGTCGCCGGTAACCTCAACCGACAAATCCAAGCCGTCCAGAAGTCGATCAATATCCATGGCGGGTGCTGTCTTCATTGCACACTGACCTTCTTTTGTGAAGTTGATGATTCAGCAAAAACGGCAACGCCGGCGCAGACCGTGAGAATCGCGATACCTGCCATCTGCCGAAAGTCCAGGCTTTGATGTAGAACCACGGCACCTACGGTGGAAGCCAACGCAGGGTCAAGGGCAGCGACGAGCGCGAATACCAAAGCTCGAAGGCGTTTCATTGCAAATAGCTCCAGCGCAAACGGAGCCAGCAAGGTCAATATGGAAACAATGAGCGCATGGAGCGCCAATTCAGGAGTGAATAGAACAGCGGGCGGAGCGTTCACCATGAAGGCAGCCAGCGCAATGGGTAGGGCAACCCATAGCCCCTTACTAAGAGTGAGCATCGGGTGGTTGGCCTGCGGAATGGAAGTCCCGACATGGATGTATGCGGTCAGTAGCAGTCCCGTTGCCGCAGCAAAGAACAGACCTTCGAGTGCAGTCGTCGCGCCATAGGTCGGAATCATGAAGAGCCCGGCAACCGCCAGCCCCGCAGCAACCCGGGCCGTGGTGTTGCGGGACCGGATGCATCCGATAACGAGAGGCAGTGTGAACTCTATGGAGACGGCCAGGGATAGATCAATGGTGGATATCGCCCGGTAGAAGGTGACCTGCATCAGCCCCAGCACCAACCCGTACTTGAGGATGAATCGGACCGGCGCTCGACTCGATGGTTTCATCATGAAAATCACTGGAAGAGTCAGGATCGCGGCAATCCCGATTCGCAAAACCGTCGCACTCGCGGCGCCCATCGAGCTAATCAACCCGACCGCGACGGCGTTACCGATTTGAAGGAGCGAGAGGCTCGCTACGGACGCCAGAATGCCGGCCCTGTGTCGGGATGACTCTGGCCTATTTGCTTGAAAAGTCAATTGCTGACCCGTTCCGAGTCGGCATGGTGCAAACACGCGGAGCCAGCGTCGGCCGTTTCCGCCGAAGGTATACGCGCTATTTTCACGAGAGGATCCCAATTATCCAGAAGTGAGTCGTGCATTTGCGCTTGTATGCGACGCCTGAAAATCCTCACACAAACCTTGTGACAGGGCCAAATAGTTTGTGACAGCAACGTGACACACAAATTCGGATGCGGTTGGCAGTGATTATCCCCACGTGAAACACCACCCCAGCCGATATGGCATCGTCCCCCTTGTCGACCTCCGCCGGCCGGCAGACCCCGAAAGGCGAATCGAGCAAGTGCCCTGAACCGGACGGGGATCCTCCGACCGTCGGGATCATCGTAGGTCCGACGCCTACCTCGAGGAAGGCGCAACGGGTGCGAGTGAACCCCTCCACGCCTCCGGTATCCCATCTGCGCACCCGCGTTTCAATAACAAGCCACCCTCCTCACCGACCTCAACCCGAGCTAAGCCCTCCCCGACCCTGCCCGCCTCGCGACGCCCCAAATGCCTCGTGACACCCTAAACGCCTCGTGACCCGGAAAATCCCTATCGACACCGGTATTCGGGCGTCGCCAGACTTTCTCCTCGTCGCATAACCAGTTGCGTGTCGTGAGGTAGACAGCGTGTCGTGGGGTCGGGAGCGCGTCGGCAGGCAGGAACACGCGAACACGCCGGTATCCCATGCCCCACCCGGGCAAGCCTAGGAATCGTGTCGGTATCCCATTTCCCGCACCACTCGGGTGAGTGAACCCATATTCCGCCAGACTTCGCCCCCGGTCACATTCTGTTTCTTCACGTTGTATACCAAAACTCTTGACAGTGCGCCGGGTCACATCTAATTTTGATTTTGGGATCCCAAAGCGGGATCCCAAAACGGACCCAACGAACCGGCAGCGTCCCTCCTCCCAGAAAGAGGACCGGGCCGCTACTGCTGCCGCCGGCGCGAGTCCAGCTGCTGCGGCAACCCGCACCCAGCTCAACAATTCAAGACTTTCCCCGCTCCCCAAACTCCCCCTGAAGGAGAAACTGTGTCTCTCCAAAACACCGAAACAGAAGCGCATGCCGCCGAAGGAAAAGCAGAAGAAAAAGCCGGCAAGGACGGCGTGCAGCGACGCACGAGTGTCCGTTGGAGGCTCTTCGTCCTGCTGCTGATCCTGGTCGCCGTCAACTACATCGACCGCGGCTCCATCTCCGTGGCACTGCCCATCATCCAAAAGGAATTCAACCTCGCACCGGAGCTCGTCGGGCTCCTGCTTTCGGCATTCTTCTGGACCTATGCCCTCATGCAGATCCCGGTCGGCTTGCTCATCGACAAGTTCGGCCCCCGTAAGGTCGTCACGGCGTCGTGCATCGGCTGGGGTGCCGCAACGGCAGCATCCGGCCTGGCCGGCGGCTTCCTCAGCATGTTCATCGCCCGCTTGGGTATCGGCGTCGCCGAAGCAGGCGTCATGCCGGCCGGCGGCAAGCTCAACGCCATCTGGATGCACAAGAAGGAGCGCGGCCGCGGCGCCACGATCCTTGACGCAGGCGCCCCGCTCGGAGCCGGCCTGGGCGGTATCCTCATCACCTGGCTCATCGCCTCAACAGGCAGCTGGCGCTACTCGTTCATCATCGCCGGTGCCGCCACCGTCCTCATGGGCCTGGCTGTCTGGTGGTACGTCCGGGACAATCCCCGCAACCACAAGGCCGTCAACGACGCCGAGGCCGAATACATCGAGTCCTCCCACGCCGAAGAAGACGCCGAGGCCACGAAAGACGGCGTCAAGGGCAAGCGCGCACTCCTCCCCTACCTGAAGTTCCGCTCTTTCTGGGCCATGTGCTTTGGCTGGCTGGGATTCAACGGCGTGTTCTACGGCCTGCTGACGTGGGGCCCGCTCTACCTCGCCCAGGCCAAGCACTTCAACTTGAACACCATCGGCTGGTCCACGTTCGTGATCTTCGGCGCAGGCTTCGTCGGCGAGATCCTCGGCGGCGCTATCGCCGACAAGTGGCGCGCAGCTGGCGCCTCGGCCAACCTGGTCATGCGTACCCTGCTGGGCATCTCCAGCGTCGTGGTGGTCGGCGGCCTAGTTGGCGTGACGGTCGTCGCAGACCCGATCACCGCCGTCGTGCTCCTCTCAGTGGTCTTGTTCTTCCTCCGCTGGGTGGGCCTCTTCTGGTCCATCCCGTCAATCCTCGGCGGCCGCACCAACGCTGGCGTCCTCGGCGGTGCAATGAACTTCAGCGGCAACATCGCAGGGTTCGTCACCCCGATTGTGGTAGGCCTGATTGTCGGGGCCACGGGCTCCTACACCTGGGCGCTGCTGTACTTTGTAGGATCCGCCGTGATCATGGGCGTCTCCGTCCTGACCCTGAACTACAACAAGCGGCTTCCGGTCTAACTCGCCTGACCGGGCCGGCCGTGCGGTCCTGAACCGCCGCACGACTGGACGCCTCCGGGTTGCCGGGCGCATTGACCCAAGAGAACACGAATGGAGCAAGAATGCTGATTGCAGAAGAAGCCCCCACCACGGACCGTCCCCTCCGGGAATCCGTGCGGGACGCCATCCGTTCGCGAATCTTCGAGGGTCACTACGCGCCCGGCACCCGGCTGGTGGAGCGGGACCTCGCCGCCGAATTCAACGTCTCGCGACTCCCCATCCGCGAAGCCCTCCGCATGCTGCGGCAGGAAGGCCTCATCCAGGACCGGGCCTCACGCGGTTCCGAAGTGGCGGGGTTGAGCCCCAAAGACGTCGAGGACCTCTTCGACGTCCGCCAGTCGCTCGAAGTCCTCGCCTGCCGCCTGGCCGCGGCCCGCGCCACGGACAAGGACCTCAAGCACCTGGCCGGGCTCCTCGATGAGGCCGATCGCTTCCTTGCGAAAGGCTCAATTCTCGAGGCGCACCGCGCCAATAGCGAATTCCACGATGCCATCACGGCCATCGCCAACAACGATTTTCTCCGCACCGCGCTGGAACCGCTCCAAGGCCGCATGCACTGGCTCTTCCGCCACGTGCACGACCTGCCGGAGCTGATCCAGGAGCACCGCGATCTCTACGCCGCCATCGCCAGCGGCGATGCCGAGCGCGCCGCAACCCAATCGGCGTCGCACATTGGAAAGTACCGCGAGCAGTTCCCCCAGAACGAGCCCGCCACCGAACTCAAGTTGCAAGGCAAACGACCATGAAATTGCTAGTCATCAATCCCAACATCAGCGCGGATGTCACCGCGCTGATCGACGCCGAAGCCCGCCGCTCGGCGGGGACCGACACCGAGCTGATCGTCAGGACCGCCGGACATGGCGTCGAATACATCGAGACCCGCTTCGAATCCCTCATCGCAGCCGGAGCCGTCGCCGAAATCATCGCCGAGCACTGCGGCGGCGATCCGGCTGCGGACCGCATAGACGGCGTCGTCGTGGCCGCATTCGGCGACCCCGGAATGCCTGCGCTCAAGGAACTGACCGACGTGCCGGTCATCGGGATCACGGAGGCCGCCCTCTGCGCCGCGGCCCTGCAGGGCCAACGCTTCTCCGTCATCGCCATTTCGGACCGCATCACCGCTTGGTACCGGGATTGCGTGGAGCATTTCGGACTTGGCAGCCGTCTTGCCTCGATCCGTTCCATCAACCAGAGCCTCAACGGCATCGGCACTGTGCAACAGGACTTCAAGGAAACCCTCCTGGCACTGAGCCGGCTAGCGGTCGCCGAGGACGGCGCCGACGTCGTCATCCTGGCAGGTGCCCCGCTTGCCGGACTCGCGCGCGAGCTTGAAGGACAAATCCCCGTGCCCGTGGTGGACGGAATCTCCGCCGGGATCCGCATGACCGAAGCGGTTGTGGCCCTGCAATCCGGCTTCCACCGCCAAGGCGCTTTTGCGCCGCCGCCCGTCAAGCACCGCCGGGGACTGTCCGAAAACCTCGACGCCGCCCTGACCGCCATCCAGTCCGCCGCCGGCACCTCCGTTGCCGGCACCGCCGTTCCAGCAGGAAAGTAGGAACCACCGTGACCATTCCCGATCTCGTCATCGCCCACGGCACCGTGGTCAACAGCTTCGGCCGGCAAGCCGCGCACGTCGTGGTCGACGGCGGCCGCATCATCCAGCTCATCGACGCCGCAGAACCGGTCCCCGCGGCCGCGCGTATCATCGACGCTTCGGGCAAGTTGGTCATCCCGGGCGGTGTGGACGGCCATTGCCACGTGGCCCAAGTGACCGGCCGCTTCCGCACCCTGGATGACTACCGCACCACCTCCACCGCGGCCCTGTGGGGCGGCACCACAACCATCATCGACTTTGGTATTCCGCGTGACGCCCAGGAATCCCCGCTGGACGCCGTCCTGAACAAGAAGCGCTTGGCCGCCGAATCCCGCTGCGACGTCGCGCTGCACGGCTCCGTGGTCAGTTGGGACGAGACCGTGCCCTGGCAGCTGGAGCAACTCGCCGCCGAGGGCGTCCGTTCGGTGAAGATGTACACCACCAACCGCGGCTCCACCATGGCCGACGGCGACACCATCCTGAAAGTCATGCGCGAAATGGTGCGCCTGGACGGACTCACGTACATCCATGCCGAACACGATCCCATCATCGCCGACTGCACCGAACAGCACGCTGCGGACGGCCGGATCGGCATCGAGCACCTGCATTCCACACGGCCCGAGCTCGCCGAGGAAATCTCTGTCAAAGAGACCCTCGCCATGGCCGAGTACACCGGTGCGCCGGTCTACTTCGTGCACCAGTCGACCCCCGGCGCGGTGGATCTGGTCACCGAGGCCCGCGGGCGCGGCCAGGTGGCCTACTCCGAGACGTGTCCGCACTACCTGACGCTGGATGACACCGTCTACGGCTCAAAATTCCCCGAATGGTATGCCTGCTGCCCGCCGATGCGCAGCGCTGAAACCGTCGCCGCGCTGAAGGAACGGCTCGCGGACGGAGCGATCCACACCGTCTCCTCGGACCACTCCTGCTACGACCTCTCGCAAAAGCGGGAGCGCACCGACGACGTCCGCTTCATGCCGCACGGGCTGCCCGGCGTCGAAACCCGAATGCCCGTCACATTCACCGCAATGGCGCCCAACAGCACAGTGGAGGACTTCGTCGAGGTCTTCTCGGCCGGTCCCGCGCGGATCAACGCCGTGCCCGGCAAGGGCACCATCGCGGCAGGGTTCGACGCCGATCTGGTCATCTTCGATCCCGCCGAAGAACGCGAGGTCGACGGCGGCGCGCTCCACATGGGAACTGACTTCTCGCCTTTCGAAGGGAAGACGCTGAACGGCTGGCCCGCCGTCGTCGTCTCCGCCGGACGCGTCGTGGTCGACGACGGCGGTTTCCACGATCCCGGACCGGTGGGCCGTTTCGTCGCCCGCAACGGCTTCGCCGCCCACCACGACGCCCTGTCCGTTCGAAAATCGCCGTCCGTTCCCGCCACCGTTTCTGCTTAGGAGAACCATGCCTTCCGAACACCGCCCCACCCGCATCGGCATGATCGTGCCGTCATCCAACACGTGCCTTGAACCGCAGAGCTACCGGATCCTGGGTGACCGCGAGGACGTCACCATCCACTTCACGCGCATTCCGGTCACACGCATTGCACTGGATGATTCCTCGGACAAACAATTCGATTCGGCCGTCATGAGGGAGGCCGCCGCATTGCTCGCGACGGCGGATGTAGACGTCATCGCATGGAACGGAACCTCAGGCTCCTGGCTCGGTTCCGCCCATGACGAAGCGCTGGTCCAGGAAATCACGGAGGCCACCGGGATCCCGGCCACGACCTCTACGTTGGCCTACCTGGAGGCCTTCAAGGCGTTCGGCACGGAAAGGATCAGCATGTTCACGCCCTACACAGGGGACGTGAACAATGCCGTCATTGAGTCATATGGGCGCGAAGGAATCAGGACGGTTGACCACCGCCACCTGGACCTCAGCAACAACGAATCCTTCGCCCGGGTCACGGACGCGGAGATGCTGCCCGGGTCCTTGGAACTTGCCGCCTCGAACCCGGACGCGCTCATTTATTTGTGCACGAACCTTTACGGCGCCAACATCACCGCGGAAGTGGAGGAAACCACCGGAGTGCCGGTGCTTGATTCCGTGGCGGTGACGCTATGGCACTGCCTCAAGCTTGCCGGAGCGCCCTTACTGGCACCCAAGTGGGGCCGGCTGCTTGCCGAACTAGCCTGATTCGTCAGTGGTGCCCTCTTAAAGAGGCTGGATGTTCTCCGCCTGGGGGCCTTTCGGGCCTTGGACGACGTCGAACTGGACCCGCTGATTCTCGTCCAGTGATCGGTACCCGCTTGAGGCGATCGCTGAGTAGTGGGCAAAAACGTCCGCCGAACCGTCGTCGGGGGCAATGAAGCCGAAACCCTTTTCGGCGTTGAACCACTTGACAATACCTGTTGCCACGGCCATGTTCCTTCTCTGAATCTGACTGGCCACCGGCTTCAAACCCGATGCCCCCGGACGCATACGTCCGCTTCCTCAAAGCTACGTGGCGGGGTTCGGGGGCGCAAGGATCTTCGGGGGTCTCGGTGTTCCCTGGGGCCCGAATCTTGAGGATTTCTTGTTCCTCTGCAGGGCGGGATCTTGAAACTGGGACGGCAGAGTGGTTGGCGATTAGCGTCGTCGGCCATGAAGGAGAACACCAGGTGGGGTTGTTCCGGCGCCGGTTCGAAGCGGCCGGATTGTCGCCTTGACGAGCGACCACACTGTTCACAACCTGCCGTATGGCGCGAGCAAGGGGGCCCTCGACCGGATCGTCACAGCGTCCGCCGTCGAGCTGGCAGGCCGGGGCGTGCGGGCGAACGTGGTGAACCCGGGCCCGATCGACACCGGGTGGATGGACGACGCTACGCGGCGTTCGGGCATTGACGCGACTCCAGCGGGTCGACTCGGCACGGCCGAGGACACGACGGACCTGGTGAGATTCCTGTTTTCCGGGCAGGGGTCGTGGATGAATGGCCAGATTCCTTATAGCAACGGGGGCTTTAAGGTCGGGCTGGGCACTGACGGACCGCAGCCCCTGTCTTCGACGGGACAGGGGGCGGCGGTCTGCAGCAGCAAGGCGGCCCTGGAGCCTAGAGAAGCCCGACCTTGGTCATCAACTCGGTAACCTTTTCGCTGTTGAGCTTGGCGGGGTCCACCGAAGGTGCCTGAAGGTCCTTGAGGGGCACAAGCTTGGAGTTCGCCGGTACGTCGGAGCCAACGGTGTATTCAAAGGAGTCACCGTTCTGGAGGACCTGCTGACCCGCTTTGCCCGTGATGAACTTCAGGAACTGCTGGGCTTGGGCCTGCTTCTTGCTGGATGCCAGAACAGCGCCGCCGGAGACGCTGACGAACGCACCCGGGTCCTGGTTCTTGAAGTAGTGGAGATCAACGTTCTTGCTGTTTTCTCCGGTCTGGGCCTGGTCCACGAAGGAGTAGTAGTGGTACAGGACTCCCGCGTCGACCTCGCCTGCGTTCACAGCTGCGAGCACCGGGGTGTCGTCCTTGTAGGACTTGAAGTTGGTTTTAGCCGCCTCCAGCCATTTCTGGGTGGCGTCTTCTCCCTTGAGCGCAAGCATCGCGCTGACAATAGCCTGGAAATCGGCTCCACCCGTGGACGCACCGATGCGTCCCTTCCATGACGGGTCCGCAAGGTCCATCAAGGACTTGGGAAGCTTGTCTGCACTGAGCTTGGTCTTGTTGTAGGCCAACACGGTGGAGCGGGCCGCGATGCCCGTCCAGTCGCCGGTGGAGGGCCGGTACTGCGTAGGGACTTGGCTAAGGGTTGCCTGATCGACGGGGGCGAGCAACCCGGCACTCGCGATGCGGACCATCGCCGGGGAGTTTTCCGTGAGGAAGACGTCCGCCGGAGAGTTCTTGCCTTCCTCACTGAGCTGGTTGCTCATTTCAAGGTCGTCACCATTACGGAGCGTAACCTTGATTCCCGTCTCCTTGGTGAAGGCGTCCACCCATGCGCCGGTGAGGTTTTCATGCTGCGCGTTGTATACGACGATGCCGTCACCGGACGCGCCGGCCGTGGAACCACCGCTCGCAGTACCGCTTGGTGCGCCGCTACACGCAGAAAGTGCCAGCAGCGTGGCCGTGGCGGCGGCAAGGGCCGTAGCGGGTTTGATGCCGAATTTCATGGGGGGCCTTTCAAGGGTTCCGGCTGGGACCGGAATGGCTGGGGGTTGCCCTACCCTTCGTGCACGGCAGCCCGACGAGTCGGGAGGAACGGCAACGAGATAGGCAAGGCAATCCTTACTGTAATAACAACATGCTGCTGTTGCGTAATTCTGGGCACACTGAGGTCGACTGTTACAAACGGCAGCCTTGGCGCTAAATCTGTTCCGGTCCGCGTAAGGAAACCATTAAGGACCGACGACGGCCGCTCGGTTTGGTGGTCTGATGAAGAAAGGACGCACGGCCTATTCGGGCTTTGGGCCAACCTCGGTAGGAGCTGAATCCACCATGAAACGCAGTCCCCTCAACCAAGGAGCGGCACACGCTTCCGCGCTTGCCGGCGCGGCTCCGGAAGACTACGTCGTTGTCGATGAGCTCGGCGATTTCACGTACTACCCGTCCAAGACCGCCATGCTGGAAGACCTTGAGTACGTTGAGGAAGCGGCCAGCATCCTGGACCGGGCGGGGAACAACTTCCACTTGACCTTGGAGGAAGGCCGGAAGCTGACTCTTGGGTCCTCGTTCGGTCGGGTCGAATTCACGTGGCTCCGCCAAACCTGGATCAGCGACCGGCGCCGCGAACCGCAAGCGCATCGTTTGCTCCGCCTCTACCCCACAACGCTCGATGCCCTTCTGGCTGGAATATTTGAAACCTTGAGCCTGGAACTTGCCAGCGGCGCCACCGGTTCACCCTGGGTATTGGATGTAGCGGGAGAAGAGACCCACTGCGCGACGCTCAGGGAGGTCGATGGCCTCCTCGCGCGGATGGACCACCTTGAACGAATAGCAGTGCGGGACCCCTTCGGACACGACTACCGGCCGATACGTCATGCGACCCTCCGCCTTCATGCCCCGGGTGCAGGCGCGATTTACTACGTGGAGATTGAACCCCAGAGCGAAGAGGCCCAGCAGCGCCCCGAAGAATCTGAGCATCTGCCATGAGTTCCTTCAATGGGGGTTACCGCCCGCTAGGCGCGTTCTGCGATAGTTAGGGACATGGTGGACGTCCAGACCGAAATACTGATCCAGCGGCCCCGCGAGATCGTGGCAAGTTATGCTTCCAACCCGGACAACGCGCCGGTCTGGTATGTGAACATACGATCTGCACAGTGGCAGACGCCGAAGCCCCTCGCGGTCGGATCCCGGGTTGCCTTCACCGCACGGTTTCTGGGCCGAAATTTGGACTATGTCTACGAATTCACCGAGCTTGTCCCCGGCGAGAAACTCACTATGCGCACAAGCCAAGGTCCTTTCCCGATGCGCACCACTTACACCTGGTCCGATGAGAATGGCGCCACCCGCATGACCCTCCGCAACACAGGTGAACCCTCCGGGTTCTCCGCGCTTGCGGGCATTCTCATGGCGCCAATGATGCGCACCGCCATGCGCAAGGACCTGGAGAACCTCAAGAAGATCCTCGAAGCCGGCTAGTCCACGAGCCCCAGGCTCTCCCCACGGCGTCGAATCGCCGACACATTTATTCGCCGCAATTGCTGGCGAATTTCCTCTGTCGCGTGCAAGGATGACCCATACGATCGCCGCGGTCCACATTGGGGGAAACATGACCGAAAGCACCAACCTGCCGGAAAACACGCAGCCCGGCAGCAACGAATACGGCGCATCGCAGCGTCCCAAGCCTGAGTTCGGAATGAGCGCTCCGGATGCCCCGGGCCCCCAAATTCCCTCTTGGCATCCGGAAGCCAACCAATCTCCGGCACCGGCATGGCCCCCCGCCCGCCCGATTCGAAGCAGCGAAAACGTCGGCCGGGGCACCCTGTTCGCCCTCCCGACC